>CAMDGX010000028.1 GCA_945897825.1 Asaia bogorensis
GATGTTGGCGCGCAGGACGGCGACGGCGACTAGGAGGGTGGCGCTGAGGCCGATCGCCATGGCGAGCGCGGCGGTGGGGGCGCCGGGGCGGTGGAGGTTGGACAGGGCGAGGCGCAGGAGGGGGGGGAGGCGGGGGCGGTGGGCGAGGCGGCATGCCGCGGCCTGGAGTGCGTGGCCGAGGGCGAGGAAGGCCAGGGCGGCGAGCGCGGCGGCGGCGGCGAAGAGGGCGGCGAGGACGGGCAGCGGGGCGGCTCGGGCGAGGAGCAGGGTGAGGAGGGCGGCGATGAGGGTGGGGGTGGCGCGCAGCTTGAGGGGGAGGCGGGTGGGCGGCGGGGGCGCGGGGGCGCGCAGTTCGGCGAGCGGGGATTGGGTGGCGGCGCGGGCCAGGGGGGGGAGGGCGAAGAGGAGGGTGGCGAGCAGGCCGATGGCGGCGGCGAGCAGGAGAGGTTCTGGGGCGAGGGTTTGACGGACGGGGAGTGCGTCGGCGAGCCAGGCCGTCGCGGCGGTGGCGGCGAGGGCGGCGGTGGCGAGGCCCAGAGCGATTGCGGGCAGGGCGGCGGCGAGGATCTGGGCGAGGTAGAGGCGCAGGATCAGGGAGGTGGGGGCGCCGAGGCTGCGCAGGGTGGCGATGGTGGGGCGCTTGCGGTCGAGATAGGCGGCGACGGCGCTGCGGATGCCGATGCCGCCGATGAGCAGGATGCCCATGGCGACCAGGCCGAGCAGGGAGGCGACGAAGGCGGTGCTGCGCTCGACGCCGGGGACGCCCTGGGCGGCGTCGACGATGCGCCAGCCGGCGTCGGGGAACTCGCGGGCGAGGTGGCTGGCGGTGGCGGTGGAGTCGGTGCCTGGGGGGAGGCGGAGGCGGGTGTACCAGTAGGTTTGGGCGCCTGGGGCGAGGAGGTCGGTGGTTTCGAGGGATGGCAGGGCGACAATGATGCGCGGGCCGAGGGCGAAGGCGCGCAGGGCGCGGTCGGGCTCTGTTTCGATGAGGGCGCGGAGGTGGAAGGGGCGATTGGCGATGGTGATGGTGTCGCCGAGCTGGGCGCCGAGGGCTTCGAGGAGGGCGGGAGCGATGGCGGCGCCCCAGGTTCCGGCGGTGGGGGCGAGGGCTTCGGCGAGGGGGAGGTTGGGGGCGAGGGTGATGGTGCCGGCGAGGGGGTAGGCGGAGTCGATGGCCTTGAGCTCGACGAGGGCGCTGCGGCCCTGGTGGTGGGCGAGGGGGCGGAGTTCGGCGGTGAGGCTGACTTCGCCGGCCTGCGCGAATGCGGCGAGGTGAGTTTGCGTGGGAGGGTGGTGGTAGAGGCGGAAGGAGAGGTCGCCGCCAATGGCGAGGCGGGCGGTGTCGCGCATGCCGCCGAGGAGGGCGGCGGTGAGCAGGCCGATGGTGGCGATGGCGAAGGTGCCGAGCGCGATTCCGGCGACGAGGAGGCGGAAACCGGCGACGGCGCCGCGCAGGTCGCGGCGGGCGAGGCGCAGGGTCAGCATGGCACGCGGTCAGTCGTCGATCTGTGCCGGGGCCGACTGGCTGTGCCGCATGCCTCTGTCAGCGGGGCGGGCGTGGCCGGCGGGGACATGCGTGGCGGGCGACTGGGACATGGGTCGGTCGTGGCACGCCAGCGGGCTGCGCGGCAAGGGTTGCCGGTGCGAGTGGCGTGCGCCCAGGGGTCATGGAAGGATCACACACAAGCGGCCCGGGTCTGCGCATGAATTGCGGCGCAGTTGCGCCACAGGACCGGAGCCCGCCGCAATGACCGACGCCATCGACCCGCGCATTCCCGTCGAGGACGCCCACAAGCTGGATGCCGGGGAGCATATCGGCACCAACCTTTCCACCGAGCCGTCGATCGGCGAGCTGATCGGGCGCCGGTTCTCGCGGCGCGACGCGATGCGCGGGCTGTTCGGGGCCGCGGCCGCCGGCGCGCTGGCGTCTGCGCTGCCGGGGGACGCCGAGGCGCAGGGGCGCGGGCCTTCGAGCTTCGCGTTCAAGGAGCTGGCGCATGCCTATGACGATACGCACCACGTGCCGGAGGGCTACGAGGTGCAGGTGCTGGTGCGCTGGGGCGATCCGATCCTGGCGGGGGCGCCGGCGTTCGATGTGAATGCCCTGACCGCCGGGGCGCAGGCGAAGCAGTTCGGCTACAACTGCGACTACATCGATTTCCAGCCGCTGCCGCGGGGTTCGCGCAGTTCCGGGCATGGGCTGCTGATCGTGAACCACGAATACACCAACACGAACCTGATGTTCGCGGGCCTGGGCGCCGGGCGCGGCGCGGCGCTGAAGTCGGACGCGGGGCAGGTGGCGGTGGAGATGGCCGCCCATGGCGTCTCGGTTGTCGAGGTTCGCAGGGCCGGCGGGCAGTGGCAGGTGGTGGCCGACGGGGCGATGAACCGCCGCATCACCGCGGACACGCCGATGACCGTGAGCGGCCCGGCGGCCGGGCATGAACTGATGCGCACCGCGGCGGACCCCAGTGGGCGGACCGTGCTCGGCACGATCAACAACTGCGCCGGCGGCAACACGCCGTGGGGCACGGTGCTGACGGCCGAGGAGAACTTCAACATGTATTTCGGCGGCGACACCGCGACGTTGCCGCATGCCGACATGTACAAGCGCTATGGCATCGGGCCCGCCACGGTTTATGCGTGGTCGAAGCATGTGGAGCGCTTCGACCTGACCAAGGCGCCCAACGAGCCGCACCGGTTCGGCTGGGTGGTGGAGTTCGACCCCTACGACCCCGCCAGCGTGCCGGTGAAGCGCACGGCGCTGGGGCGCTTCAAGCACGAGGGCTGCCACCATGGCATCGCCGCTGACGGGCGCGTGGTGATCTACATGGGCGACGACCAGCGCTTCGACTACGTCTACAAGTTCATCACCGCCCGGCCGTGGAACCCGACCGACCGTGCCGCCAACCGCGACCTGCTGGACGAGGGCACGCTGCATGTCGCCAGGTTCAGCGACGACGGCACGGTGGCGTGGTTGCCGATGGTCTATGGGCAGGGCCCGCTGGTGGAGGCGAACGGGTTCCGCAGCCAGGCCGATGTGGTGATCTTCACCCGCAAGGCGGCCGACCTGCTGAAAGCGACGCCGATGGACCGGCCGGAGGATGTGGAGCCGAACCCGGTGACCGGGCGCGTCTATGTGCTGCTGACCAACAACACGGGCCGCACGGCCGCCCAGGTGGACCGCGCCAATCCGCGCGCGGGCAACGCGCATGGGCACATCATCGAGATCGTCAATCCCGGCAACGACCATGGCGCGCTGCAGTCGACCTGGAACATCTTCGTCGCTGCCGGGCGGCCGGGGCTGGATGCGGGCGTGCTCTACCACCGGGCCGTGTCGAGCGATGGCTGGCTGTCCTGCCCGGACAATTGCGCCTTCGACAGCAAGGGGCGGATGTATATCGCGACCGACGGGGCGCCGAGTGCCGCGGGCGTGGCGGACGGTGTCTATGCCGTCGATACCACGGGGATCGGGCGCGGGCTGACGAAGCTGTTCTTCCAGGCCCCGTCCGGCGCGGAGGTGTGCGGCCCGCTGCTGACGCCGGACGACCAGGCGATGTTCCTGGCCATCCAGCATCCGGGCGAGGAGCGCGGCTCCACCTTCGAGATGCCCTCCACACGGTGGCCCGATTTCGCCGATGGCATGCCGCCGCGGCCGTCGGTGGTGGTGGTGACGAAGAAGGGCGGCGGGCCGATCGGCGCCTGAACCGATCGGCCCGGGGTGGCTGGCGCCGTCAGTCGCCCCCCGTCGCGGCCGGGAGATAGACCTTCGAGCCGGTGGCCTTGAACTCGGCGCTCTTGGCTTCCATCCCGGCCATGCGTTCGGTGTCGGCGCGGATGTCGTGACTGATTTTCATGGAGCAGAATTTCGGGCCGCACATGGAGCAGAAATGGGCGACCTTGTGGGCTTCCTTGGGCAGGGTTTCGTCGTGGAACTGCCGCGCGGTGTCGGGGTCCAGGCCGAGGTTGAACTGGTCTTCCCAGCGGAACTCGAAGCGGGCGCGGCTGATGGCGTCGTCGCGCAGGCGGGCGGCGGGGTGGCCCTTGGCGAGGTCGGCGGCGTGGGCGGCGATGCGGTAGGTGATGACGCCGGTTTTGACGTCGTCGCGGTTGGGCAGGCCGAGGTGTTCCTTGGGGGTGACGTAGCAGAGCATCGCGGTGCCGAACCAGCCGATCATGGCCGCGCCGATGGCCGAGGTGATGTGGTCGTAGCCGGGGGCGATGTCGGTGGTGAGCGGGCCGAGGGTGTAGAAGGGGGCTTCGCCGCATTCGCGGAGCTGCTTTTCCATGTTGATCTTGATCTTGTGCATCGGCACGTGGCCGGGGCCTTCGATCATGACCTGGCAGCCGCGGGCCCAGGCGATCTTGGTGAGTTCGCCGAGGGTTTCGAGTTCGGCGAACTGGGCGGCGTCGTTGGCATCCGCGTTGGAGCCGGGGCGCAGGCCGTCGCCGAGGGAGAAGGAGACGTCGTACTTCCGCATGATGTCGCAGATTTCGGCGAAGTTCTCGTAGAGGAAGCTCTCCTTGTGGTGGGCGAGGCACCAGCGGGCCATGATGGAGCCGCCGCGGGAGACGATGCCGGTGGTGCGGCGGGCGGTGAGCGGCACGTGCGCGAGGCGGACGCCGGCGTGGATGGTGAAGTAGTCTACACCCTGCTCGGCCTGCTCGATGAGGGTGTCGCGGAAGACTTCCCAGGTGAGGAGGTCGGGGTTGCCGCCGACTTTTTCGAGCGCCTGGTAGATCGGGACGGTGCCGATGGGGACCGGGGCGTTGCGCATGATCCAGCTGCGGATGTTGTGGATGTTGCGGCCGGTGGAGAGGTCCATGACGGTGTCGCCGCCCCAGCGGATAGCCCAGACGAGTTTTTCCACTTCCTCGGCGGCCGACGAGGTGACGGCGGAGTTGCCGATGTTGGCGTTGATCTTGACCAGGAAGTTGCGGCCGATGATGACCGGTTCCAGCTCCGGGTGGTTGATGTTGGCGGGGATGATGGCGCGGCCGGCGGCGATTTCGCTGCGGACGAATTCGGGGGTGACGAAGGCGGGGATCTCGGCGCCGAAGCTTTCGCCGTCGGCGATGGTGGCTTCGGCGGAGGCGAGGGCTTCGGCGCGGCCGAGGTTCTCGCGATGGGCGACGTAGATCATCTCCTCGGTGATGATGCCGGCGCGGGCGAATTCGAACTGGGTGACGGGCTGGCCCTCGGCGCCGGCCAGGACGGGGCGCTCGGCGGGGCAGGCGGGGACGAGGCGGTCGCCGCCGCCTTCGGGGGTGCCGGCGAAGCCGTTGTCCTCGGGCTTGACCGGGCGGGGGGCGACGGTGGCGAGGCCACGGGTCGCGAGCCAGGAGGCGCGCAGGGCGGGCAGGCCGGCGGCGAGGTCGATGGTGATGGCGGGGTCGGTGTAGGGGCCGGAGGTGTCGTAGATCCGCAGGGGCGGTTCGTTGGCGCTGGGGTGGAGGGCGATTTCGCGGAAGGGGACCGCGATGTCGGGCCGGCAGGGCGGGCTGGAGTGGATCTTGCGGGAGCCGGCGATGGGGCCGGTGGTGACGGTGGCGGGCTTGGTGACGACGTTCATTGGCGCATTCCCCGGTTGGTGAGGGACGACGGCGCCTGGCGGAAAACCCGATTCGTGGTGTGTTTCCCGTCCCTACGCCGGCATGACCCGGATCAGGTTCTTAGGGATCGCCGGGCGAACCGGCATCTCAGCCCCTCATGGGGCGCCCCTCGGATGCGGGAGAGGCTGCGCCCGGGGGCGGGGGGTTGTCAAACCTGGCGTGCGCGCAGGGCGGGGATGAGGGCCAGGGCGGTGAGGGCCAGGGCGGCCATGGCGAGGAAGATGGTGCCGGTGCCGTCGTAGGCCTGCCCGGCGAGGAAGGTGACGAGGCCGAGGGAGACGGTGCCGCCGAGGGCGGCGTGCAGGGTTTGCGCGCTGGCGGCGCGTTCGGGGGGGACGGCGCGGGTGAGGATCATCATGGCGGCGAGGTGCTGGAAGCCGAAGGTGCAGGCGTGCAGGAGCTGGATGGCGGCCAGGGCCGGCAGGGCGGTGGTGAGGCCCAGGACGGTCCAGCGCAGGGCGGCGGCGGTGCAGGCCAGGGCGATGAGGGTGGAGGGGGAGAGGCGGGCGAAGAGGCGGCGGGCGAAGAGGAACAGCAGGATCTCGGCCAGGAGGGATTCGGCCCAGAGCAGGCCGATGACGGTTTCCGAATGGCCGGCGGCGCGCCAGTGCAGGGCGCCCAGGGTGTAGTAGGCGCCGTGCGAGCCCTGGACGATGGCGCTGGCCAGGACGACGAGCAGGAAGGCGCGGGTGCGCAGGAGGTCGAGCCCGGCGAACAGGCCGCCTGGGGTACGGGCGCGCGGGGTTTCGGCTTCGGGCAGGCGGGGGCCCATAAGGGCGGCGACGGCGTGGCCGGCGGCCATGGCGAGCGGGACCACGGCGAAGCCGAGCGTCGCCACCAGGGAGCCGCCGAGGGCGGCGGCGGCCATGAAGGCGGCGGAGGCGGCGGCGCGGACGCGGCCGTAGTCCAGCCGGCCTTCGCGCGACAGGGCGAGGGAGACGGCGTCGGCCAGGGGCATCAGGGCGGAGGCGCCGGCGGATTGCAGCATCACCACCAGCAGGATCGGCCAGAAGCCGAGGGCGGGGGCGAGGGCGAGGTTGCCGAGCAGGGCGATGGCGGCGGCGGCGGTCAGGGCATGGCGGCGGGGCCAGGTGTCGGCGGCGCGGCCCCACCAGGGGGCGACGGCGACGCGGGCGGCGGCGGCGAGGGCGAGGACGGTGCCGATCTCGGCGGCGGTGAGGCCGCGGTCGGCGAGCCAGAGCGGCAGGAAGGCGCTGCCGATGCCGGCGGCCATGAAGACGCCGCAGAGGAAGATGCCCAGCCGGATGGCGGGCGACATGGTGGGGTTCCGCCCGGTCAGGCGGCGATTTCGGCGGCGGCGCGTTCGCGCAGCTTGCGGGCCATGGAGGCGATGCCGTTGCCGCGGTTGGTGGACAAGGCCTCCAGCAGGCCGAGATCCTTCAGGAAGACCGGGTCGGTGGCCATGATCTCCTGGGGGGTGCGGCCGGAATAGACGCGCAGCAGGAGGGCGACGAGGCCGGCGACGATGGCGGCGTCGGACGCGCCGGCGAAGACCAGGGTGTCGCCGCGGCGTTCGGCTTCCATCCAGACCTTGGACTGGCAGCCGGGGACGCGGTGGGCGTCGTCGGCCCATGCGTCCGGGTACGGCGGGAGCTTGCGGCCGAGTTCGATGATGTATTGGTAGCGGTCCATCCAGTCGTCGAAGACGTCCAGCTCCTCGGCGATGGCTTCGATCGCGGCGGCGGCGCTGGGGTCTTCGGGGGCGAGGAAGGGATCGGGCATGGGGGGGATGTGCGGACGAAGGCAGGGGGCGTCAAGTCATACCGGCCCGCGTTGACTCATGAAGGATGGGTCAACGCGGGCCGGTATGAGTCTTTGTTTTGCGCGCGGCCGCCCGCCAGCCCCGCGCGCGATGCCACCCCCTGGAATGGCCGGAAGAGTCGGCCATTCCAGGCGTTGGCATCAGCGCGCCAGCATGGGGCCGAGGGGGCGGCCGGCGAAGAGGTGGATGTGCAGGTGCGGGACTTCCTGGCCGGCGTGTTCGCCGATGTTGGCCAGCAGGCGGTAGCCCGGGGGTTCCAGGCCGAGATCGCGCGCCACGGTGCCGACGGCGCGGATGAAGCCGGCGATCTCCGCGTCCGTCGCGCGGGCGGAGAAGTCGGCCATGGATATGTAGCGTCCCTTGGGGATGACCAGGACATGGGTGGGGGCCTGGGGGGCGATGTCGTGGAAGGCGAGGGACCACTCGTCCTCGAAGACCTTCCGGCAGGGGATCTCGCCGCGCAGGATGCGGGCGAAGATGTTGGTGTCGTCGTAGTCGCCGGTGCCTTTGACGGGCATGGGGGGCTCCTGCCGGGGGGAAGGGGCAGGTTTAGCACCATTTCGGGGGACTGGAAGTTCGGGCCAGATGCGCGGCGTCAGGCGGGTGTGGCGACGTGGCGGCGGACCCAGGCGATGAAGGTGGGGTCGTCGAGGTCGCCGGCGGCCATGGACAGCATGGTGATGGCGGCCTCCACCGCTGGCGGGTCGAAGGCCGTGCCGTTCAGGGCGAGGAAGAGGACAAGGGCCGTGAAGGCGGCGCGCTTGTTGCCGGCGATGAAGGGGCGGGTACGGGCGATGGCGAGCGCGGAGGTGGCGCCGAGCTCGGCGATGTCGGGCTCGCCATACGCCGCGAGGTTGAGCGGGCGCGCGAGGGCGCCTTCCAGCAGGCCCATATCGCGCAGGCCGGCGGCGCCGCCGTGTTCGGCGATCTGCTCGTCGTGGATGGCGAGGACGAGGTCGCGGGAGAGCCAGACGGTCACTTGGCGAGTTCGCGCAGGACGGCGCGGCGGCGCTTCATGATCCCGCGGGCGACTTCCATCTGGGCCTCGAACTCGGGGTCGGAGGTCGTGAGGCGGATGCCGTTCTCGGTCTCGATGGCGTAGACGGTGTCGCCCTTGCCGACGCCGAGCTTGGCGAGGAGGTCCTTGGGCAGGATGAGGCCGACGGAGTTGCCGATCTGGGTGAGCTTGAGGGCGGACATGGCGCGGGCTCCCGTTGATACGGGAGTTATAACGCAGGAGGTAGTGGGGTGAAAGCAGGAAAGGTTATCATCGCGAAGGCGCCAAGGCAGGCAAGGGGTCCACGAGGGACCGGCGGTCACGCGCGATCGACGATGCCGCTGGCATCACTTGTTGTAGTCGATCCAGAAGCTGCGCCCGCCGTGACGGCTTGGCGCCGAGTAGCCGTAGGATACTTCGCGACGTGAACCGTCGGAGAAGGTGACGCTCGCGAGACAGAAGCGGCCCTGCACGCCATCATGCTGAAGACGGGGCGCAGCGACCGCTGTGGCACGGAGAAGACGCCGGTTGTCGTAGAGACTCGCGAGCGCGTGCAGCGCCGAAGGGTCATCGCAGGCACGGGCGGGATGAGCGAGGTTGGCGCATTGCTGCAAGAGAACCAGCATCCCGATGCCCAAAAGCGCCACCAGCAGCCATTTCGACCAGCCCCGTGCCATGACCTTCGAGTTATCCACGGCGAGACCGCACCTTCAGGCGTCCATAGCCTCCCGTACCGCCGCCTTGATGAAGGCGAATTCCTGCGGGTTCAGGGTTGGGTTGGGGTTGCCGGCGCGGTGGCCCCAGATGCTGGGGATGGGCTTGAGGACCGCGTTGCGGAGGTGGGGGAGTTCGGCCTGGTTGTCGGCGACGCGGAAGTAGAGGTCGGTTTCGCTGGGGAGGAGGACCATTCTTGCCTTGATGGCGGCCAGCGCGGTGGGGAGGTCGCCGCCGCCAGCGATGTCGCCGTGGTACCAGGTCATGAGCTGGGCGTAGAGGTTGGCGGCGGGGCGGGCGCCCATGCGGTCGGTCCAGTCGGTGCGCAGGTAGGTGTCGAGGTCCGGGGCGCCGAGGGCGGTGAGGTGGAGGTTGGCGCGGTAGAAGTCCTGGCTGAGGGCCCAGCCGGCGTAGATGTGGGCGAAGGCTTTCTTGGCGAGGGTGGGTTCGGCGCTGAAGCGGCCGTTGCCTGTGTGCTCGGGAGCGGATTCCAGGGTGCGCAGCAGGCCGCTGTGGAAGACCTTGTTGTGGACGCTGGTTCTGGCGGTGCCGCAGACGACGAAGGCGCGGTCGACGGCGTCGGGATGGAGGGCGGCCCAGTGGTAGGCCTGTTGGGCGCCCATGGAGAAGCCGTAGACGGCGGCGAGGCGGGTGATGCCGAAGACATCCAGCAGGAGGCGGCGCTGGGCTTCGATGAGGTCGGGGTAGGTGACGAGGGTGGGCCAGTCCGGCGTGTCGGCGGCGGAGGAGCTGACGCCGTTGCTGAACATGTTGGGGATGACGATGAACCAGCGGGCGGGGTCGAGGATGCCGTCGGGGCCGATCAGGATTTCCATGTCGGGGTGGCTGGCGCCGTAGGAGCAGGGGTAGAGGATCACGTTGCTCTTGTCGGCGTTCAGGGTGCCGTGGGTTTTGAAGACGATGCGGCAATCCTGGATCGCGCCGCCGCGGGCGACGGGGAAGGTGCCGAGGGGGAAGGTGCCTTGGGCTTGGGGCCAGGTCATGGGGGTTCCTGTCGGGACGGATTTTCGCGGGGCTGGCCGGGTTCTCTTGCGTCGCAGCCTGCTCTGGGAGGCATCGTAGCAGGTTGGCGATCGGGCGGAAGTTGAGCAGCCGTTGCCGGGCGCGCTCACGCTGGCCCTTTCCGTTGGCTCCGAAACAGGTCGCGTCGTCCTCGACAAGCGCGTCGGGATGCGGGGCCCGCCTGTCGGGCCCAAGGCTCTTTCCATTTGCGCGGTCGCCGCCCGGCGGAGTGGCGCGCAAATGGATGAAGTCTTTTTGCTTCTTTTTCTTCAGAAAAAGAAGAACCCTTCCTTCCTAGACCGGCGGTGGCGCGCTTGTCACGGGCGGTGCCACCCCCATCGAGGCATGCAGCTCCGCCACGGTTTCCGGCCGCAGCCCCGTCGCCCGCGCCAGCTCCGCCAGGAAGGTCCGCTCGGCGTCGGTATCCACCGCGATTGCCATCAGCGCCGCCGCATACACCTCGGCCGCCTCCATCGGCGAGCGCACATCCCGCGCCAGCCTCGCCACATCGGCGGGGCCGCGCATCTGCTCCAGCACGAAGCCGCGCGCCTCGTCCGCGTCCGCCGGGTCCATCTCGCCCACCCGGGCGGTGATCCGCTCGATCTCGGCTGCGTCGATCGTTCCGTCGGCCTTGGCTGCCTGGATCATCGCCCCCAGCACCAGCCGCGCCAGGCGCTCGACCTCTTCCTCCGAGTCCGGCATCGCCGGCCGGCCGTATCCGCCCGATGCGCCCGGGGCCCCGACCGGCGCATCCGGCGCTGCTGTCGGCTCCTGACGGCTGGCCTGCATCGCCGACCACGCCAGGCTCCCCAGCACCGCCAGCAGCCCGCCGCCCACGGCGCCGCGCCCGCCGCCCAGCAGCGTGCCGGCCAGCGCGCCCAGCCCGCCGATGGCCAGTGGATTGTTGTTCGCCACCTCCTGCCGCGGCGATGAGAGCGCATTGCGCGCCAGCCCCATCACGTAGTCGCGGTCGGCCTGCGGATCGCGCCCCCGCCCGCTCAGGCTGCCCAGCAACTGCCCCAGCACGCCGCCTTGGCCGCCGCCTTGGCCGCCGCCGCCGAAGCGGGACATCAGCCCGTCCAGCGGGCTGCCCTGCTGCGCGCCGCCGCCCTGGGTCATCCGGCCCAGCGCCGACCCGAGGCGATCGCGCGCCGACGGCGACGTGATCTGCTGCAGCAAGCCCCCCAGAAGATTGGTCGCCTTGAACATGCCCGGTCCCCTTGTGCCTGTTCGCCGCAACTCAACCCCGCCCCGCGCGGTTCCCCCTTCCGGAGCGACGCATGGTGCGGGTCGGCACGGCAGGCTGGAACATACCGAAGGCGCAGGCCGCATGCTTTCCGGCCGAGGGCAGCCATCTCGCGCGCTATGCCCGGGTGCTCCCGGCCGTCGAGATCAACACCTCGTTCTACCGTCCCCACCGCCCGGCCACCTATGCGCGCTGGGCCGCGACAGTGCCTTCGGGCTTCCGCTTCGCCGTCAAGGTGCCACGCGACATCACCCATGACCGCCGCCTGGAGGACGCCGAAGCCCCGCTGGCCCGCTTCCTCGCCGAAGTCGACGCGCTTGGCCCCGCGCTAGGCCCGCTGCTGGTGCAGCTTCCCCCGTCGCTGCGCTTCGATCCCCGTGTCGCCGGCGCGTTCCTCGCCGACCTGCGCGGCCGCACCCGGGCCGACCTGGTGTGCGAACCTCGCCATCCCAGCTGGTTCAGCCCTGAGGCGGAGGCCCTGCTGCACGAAACCCGCATCGCCCGCGTCGCCGCCGACCCGGCGGTGGTTCCTGCGGCCGCCGAACCCGGCGGGTGGCCCGGCCTCGCCTACTGGCGCCTGCATGGCTCGCCGGCGATGTACCACTCCGCCTACGGGCGCGATCGCCTCGCGCCCCTCGCCGAACGCCTGCGCACCGCAGCGGCCCCCGCCTGGTGCATCTTCGACAACACCGCCGAGGGTGCCGCCACCGCCGATGCGCTCGACCTGCTGCACCGGCTGGGAACGCCAGCGCGACCGTTGCGTTAGCGGCGCATGGACCTCACCGACTTCATCCCGAATATCCGCCAGCTCTCCTTCATCCCGCATATCCGCGACCTTGCCATCGCCTACCTGCTGGCGATGCCGATCGGTTGGAACCGCGAGCACGAGGAACGCAGCGCCGGCCTGCGGACGTTCCCGCTGGTCGCCATTGCCGCCTGCGGATTTATCCAGGCCATGGAGGCGTTCCTGGTCGGAGAGCCCGACGCCGCCTCGCGGGTGGTCGCCGGCGTCATCACCGGGATCGGCTTCATCGGCGGCGGCGCCATCCTCAAGAGCGGCGGCGAGGTCCACGGCACCGCCACCGCGGCAGCGCTCTGGGCCACCGGCGCCATCGGCGTTGGCGTGGCCCTCGGGCAATACGACGTCGCCGTCGTCATCTGCCTGTTCACGGCGGTCACGCTGTTTCTGCTGGGACGGTTCAAGGAGAAGGCGCGGACGTAAGAAAGCGGTTCTTTTTTGAAAAAAAGAACCAAAAAACTTTCGTCCGCTTGCGCCGCGCTGAACCGGTTCAGCACGGCGCAAATGGTTGAAGTCTTTTTTGCTTCTTTTTTCTTCAGAAAAAAGAAGGCCTTACCTTTCCAGGCACATGGCCACGCCCATCCCGCCGCCGATGCACAGTGTCGCCAGCCCCTTCTTCGCGTCCCGCTTCTGCATCTCGTGCAGCAGCGTCACCAGCACGCGCGCGCCGGAAGCGCCGATCGGATGCCCGATCGCGATCGCGCCGCCGTTCACGTTCACCTTCGACGTATCCCAGCCCATGTCCTTGTTCACCGCGCAGGCCTGCGCCGCGAAGGCCTCGTTGGCCTCGATCAGGTCGAGGTCTCCGACGCTCCAACCCGCCCGCTTCAGCGCCTTGCGGCTCGACGGGATCGGCCCCGTTCCCATCACCTGCGGATCGACGCCCGCCGTCGCGAAGCTCGCGATGCGCGCCAGCGGGGTCAGCCCGCGCTTCGCTGCCTCCGCGCCCGACATTACCACCAGCGCCGAGGCGCCGTCGTTGATCCCGCTGGCATTGCCCGCCGTCACCGTGCCGTCCTTGGTGAAGGCCGGGCGCAGCCGCGCCATCGTCTCCATGCTGGAATCGTGGCGGATGTATTCGTCGTGCTCCACCACCGTGTCGCCGCGCCGGCCCTTGACCGTCACCTTGGCGATCTCGTCCGCGAACCGCCCGGCCTTCTGCGCCGCACTGGCCTTGGTCTGGCTGGCAAGCGCGAACGTGTCCTGCTCCTCGCGCGTGATCTGGAAGCTGCGTGCCACGTTCTCGGCGGTGTTGCCCATGTGGTAGCCGAAGAAGGCGTCCCACAGCCCGTCCTTGATCATCGTGTCGACCAGCTGCATGTCGCCCATCTTGGCGCCGGCGCGCAGATAGGTGCCGTGCTGGCTCTGGCTCATGCTCTCCTGCCCGCCGGCCACCACGATGGCGCTCTCGCCGGTGCGGATCTGCTGGGCCGCCAGCGCCACGGCCCGCAGCCCGGAGCCGCACACCTGGTTGATCCCGAACGCCGTCGCGTCGTCCGGAATGCCCGCTGCCCGCGCCGCCTGGCGCGCCGGGTTCTGGCCCTGATTGGCTGTCAGCACCTGGCCCAGGATCACCTCGTCCACGTCCGAGCCCTGCAGCCCGGCGCGCGAAAGGGCGGCCTGGATCGCCGCGGTGCCCAGCACATGCGCCGGCACGCTGCCGAACGCGCCGTTGAAGCTGCCCACCGGCGTGCGCGCCGCGGCGACGATGACGATGTCATCCATGATCTGCGTCCTCCTGGGGCGGGACGGTCCCGCGCATTTGCCCGCACCATACCGCGCCGCACAACGGGATCAAAGCGAGTCCAGCCAGCCATGCAGCGGCTGCCACAGCGCGCGCTCCGCACTCGCCCCCGCCACCATGCCCACATGCCCGGCCGCCGGCTGGTGCAGCACGGCCCCTGCGATCAGGCCGGCCAGCGGCAGCGCGCTCTCCGGCGGCACGATCCGGTCCCGCCCCGGCACCGCCACGAACGCCGGAACCCGCAGCCGCCCGGGGTCCACCACCTCGCCGGCCACCCGCCACGCGCCTGCCATCGGCGTGTTCGCGCCATACCAGCCCGACAGGCACTCCCGCGCCACCGCCGCCGCCAGCGGCACCCCGTCGTTCAGCCAATCCTCGATCGCCACGAACTGCCGCGCCCGCGCGCTGTCCTGGTCGACGCGCGCGAAGCCGGCATACTTCGCGGCGATGCCCTCGGGGTCCATCAGCGCGAACAGCGCCTGGATCGCATCGATCGGCATCCGCCCGCCCAGCTGCGGCGAGATCGGCGCCAGCATCGGCTCCAGCCACGGCAGCAACCCTGCCAGCCCGCGCGCCGCGCCGGGGTCGGCCGCATGGAAGTCCCACGGCGTCGCCAGCAGCGCCAAGCCGCGCACCCGCTCCGGCCGCCGCTGCGCCGCCGCCGCCGCCAGCAGCCCGCCCATGCAATACCCCGCCAGCACGACCGGTTCGCCCACCGCCCCGATCGCCCGCTCCAGCCGCCCGGCGATGTAGTCGGTCAGCGTGAAGTCCCGCTCCGCCTCCCCCGGCCACCCCCAGTCGAGCAACAGCGTCCGCCGCTGCGCCGCCATGTTCCGCAGCATCGACCGGCCCTCGAACAGGTCCAGCACATATGCCCGGTTCACCAAGCTCGGCACGAAGAGGACCGGCGCCCCCGGCCCGCCGCCATAGTCGAGCAGCCGGGACTCCCCCTCCGCCCACGCCACGGGTGGCTCGGCCATCGCCCGCCGCCACGGGTGCCGCCGATACGCAGCGATCCCCGCGACCAGCTCAGCCGGCGGCGGGCCCGCGCCGCCGTGGGCGCGGGGCGGGCCGCCCGGCAGCCCGCTCCAGCTCGCCGATCCGCTGCTCCAGGGCATCGAGCCGCCGGAGAATGGCGGCAATACCATTCCCTGGCCCACCTCCCGCAGCGTCGCCAGCGCCAGGTGCAGCAGCAGCGGCCGCGGTCCGCGCCGGACCATCAGCCGGGGGCACCGGCGGCGGCGCGAACCCCCGCGCCGCTTGCGCCCACATCGCCGCCATTCCCTGGCCCAGGGCCTGAAACGTCTCCTGCGCCTCCCGGTCCGTCGCCAGCCCCGCCAATTCGGTCTGCACCAGCGTCATCCAGTCGCGCGCCAGCGCCAGCGGATCGGCTGCATTCGGGACCTCGCTGTCCGAACCCTCTCCAGGGGGGCCGTCGCGCATCGGTGGCTGGCCGGTCGTCATCCGTCATGGGTCCTCCGCGCCGCAGCATAGGCACCCTGCCCCACCGCGGAAACCGCCCCGTCCCGCCCGGACATGCCCCGCGCAGGAAGGTTTCGCCCTGGCCGCGCACCATGCTATTCTGCACTGCACAAATCCCCAGGGGGTAGGATGTCGCAGTCAGCGCCGCTGGAAGAAACCGCCCGAAGCGAAACCAAGCCGGCAGACCTGCCGCCGGTCGTCGTGAAGAAATACGCCAACCGCCGCCTCTACAACACGGAAAGCTCCAGTTACATTACGCTGGATTCGCTTGCGGAAATGGTGCGCATCGGCCGCGACTTCGTAGTCTACGACGCCAAGTCCGGCGAGGACATCACCCGCTCCGTCCTCACCCAGATCATCGTCGAGGAAGAAAACAAGGGCCGCGCCATGCTGCCCACCGGCTTCCTGCGCCAGCTGATCGGCTTCTACGGCAATTCCATGCAGGCGGTGGTGCCCAAATACCTCGAACAGGCCATGGGCGCGTTCGCCGTTCAGCAGGACCAGGTGCGCCGGGCCGTCCAGCAGACCATGGGCACCTTCATCCCGCCGGGCCTCGAAGAGGTCGGTCGCCAAAACATGGCGATGATGGAACGCGCCATGAGCCTGTTCTCCCCCTTCCTCCCCCAGGAACCCGAAGCCACCCGGAACACGCCCGCCCAGATGGAGGAGGAGATCGCCGCGCTGCGCCGCGAGGTAGATCTCCTGCGGCAGCAACTGGCCGAGGCCCGGGCGGCGGGCAGGAAATAGCGAGCAAGACCTTCTTTTTCTGAAGAAAAAGAAGCAAAAAGACCTTTCATCCATTTGCGCCGTGCTGAACCGGTTTTGCACGGTGCAAACGGATGGAAGTTTTTTGGTTCTTTTTTTCAAAAAAGAACCGCTTCCTTACCACCCACTGATGCGAGGCCATACGGCAACGACGTCGTCGCTGCCGTCGACGACGTAGTAGCGGTCGTGGGCGGCTGAGGTCATGCAGGTGTGGTTGGGGGCGATGCGGACGCGGTCGCCGATGCGGAAGGGGGGGATCGCGGCTGCTGGGTCGAGGTCGATGATGCCGTGTTCCTGGTTGGCGCGGGCGACGAGGGAGTGGCCGAGGGTGCGGCGGCCGTGGAGGTCCAGCGCGAGCCCGAACTTGTAGTCGTGCGGGGCGGATTCGGTGGCGCGGTCTTTCGAGAGGGCCATGCCGCCGGCATCGATGACGATGCGGTTCTCGGCGGGGCGGCGGCCGATGACGGAGGCCAGGACGGTGACGGCGATGGAGTCGGGGGCGACCGTTTCGATCTCGGCCTGGAAGAGATCACCGAACATGTAGACGCCGGGACGGGTTTCGGTGACGCCGCCCAGCGCGCGGGCGTGGAGTGCCGTGGGCGAGGAGCCGACGGAGACGACCGGGCATTCGTGGCCGGCTTCGCGCAGGCGGCGGGCGGCGGTGAGGGCCGCGTTGCGTTCGGCTTCGGCGAGGTCGGCCATCTGGGGGATGGATCGGCCCGAGTAGGAGTGGCCGGCGTGGGTGAGGATGCCGAGCAGGCGCGGGCCGAGGGCGGCGGCGATGGCCTCGAGACCGGGGTCTTCGGCGGAGATGCCGCCGCGCATTTCGCCGCAGTCGATCTCGATGAGGGCGCGCAGCTTGCCCGGGTGGGCGGCGATGGCGTGGGCGGTTTCGAGGTCGTCGGTGATGATCTTCACGTCGGCGCCGGCTTCGTTGAGCTTGGCGACCTGGTCGAGTTTCTGCGGGGTGATGCCGACGGCGTAGAGGATGTCGGTGATGCCGTGGGCGGAGAAGTATTCCGCCTCCGCAAGGGTGGAGACGGTGATGCCGGTGGTGGGGGCGGCCTGGTTGGCGAGGACCATGCGGGCGACGTCGATCGACTTGGCGGTCTTCATGTGCGGGCGCAGGGCGACGCCGAGGCGGCCGACGGCTTGCGCCATGCGGTCGATGTTGCGGGCCAGCGCGGCGCGGTCCAGCACCAGGCAGGGGGTGGGGAGGTCGGAGAGTTTCATGTCTTTATGCTGCTTCGATCATAACGCCGATATCATAGTCCAAACACGAAAAAAGGCCCAAGCACATAGCCCAACACCACATAGCCCAATGGAAATTAAGAAGAACACTTGAATCCAAAAGGCCCATGGGTCATCATTACGAAAAATATTAAACTGAATTCCCCATGCTCCGAAGAAAGCGCCGCTTCGCATTGCGGTCTGGATCTGAAGAATGGACAAGAATACAAGAAATAGGCCACACCCGAAAATCGCCAACATTTTAACGGCATAAGAGGCTGGATCTTGCTCCATGTGTCTTTCCCCGTTCCCTGCGTGGGACGATGCTTCTTTGCGCCCGCAAGATGACGCTTGCATGGGCTGCGTTTCCGCCCCTCTCCATCCCCGCTTCGCGGGAGAGGGGCGGAAAGGTTGCGCTCCCCTAGCTGTCAGTCCGGTATCGAAGTCCAGGCACCGCATTCTAGACTGCTGTCGCCAACACGCGATCGCTGCGCCATCGTCAAATTTATGCTCCTTCCGGCGTCCATTCCACGTCCCGCTCCAGGGGGATGGCGGGGCGGGGAAGGTTCTGCCAGGGGAAGTGGTGGAGCATGGGGGTGGTGAGGCCGGGGGCGTCGACCTCGATGACCTGGGCGTGCTGGAAGAACTCGTCGAAGCCGCCGCGGAAATGGCCGCGGGACTTCACGACGACGATTCGGGCTTTTGCGATGTCGAGGCCGAAGGATTCGAAGAAGGCGGGGTCGGCGCATTGGACGCGCTGGCTGATGACGACGACGGTGATGCCGCCGAGATCGAGGGCGGCGGCCTTTCCGACGTCGACGGTGCCGCCGGCGAAGATGCCGCGGCGGCAGTGGATCGGGCCGGGATGGAGCGTCGTGATGGTGGCTTCGGCGGCGGAGGGCTTGGAGAAGTCGTTCTCGACGGTGCGGTTGAAGCGGGCGGTGAAGGTGGCGCCCTGGCCGAGGCTGTGGGCTTCCTCGGCGAGTGCGGCGTCGTAGATGACGCCGACGAGGGCGTTCTTCACGCCGGCCGCGTGGAAGGCTTCGAGGATGAACATGGTGTTGCCGCGGCCGCCGCCGCCGGGGTTGTCCGCCACATCGGCGAAGATGAGGGCGGGTTTGGCAGGGTCTTCGGTGCCCTTCGCCAAGGCGACGGCATCGGGCAAGGAGGTGAGGGTGGGGAAGAACTTCTCCCGTCGTACCCAGCCGGCCTTGGCGATTTCCATGGCGAGGCCTTCGGCGGCCTGCTTGTCGGTGGCTGTGACGACCACGGTCATGCCGTTGAAGGGCGTGTCGGCGTAGGCGAAGCCGCCCATGACGGAGACGTTGACGATGCGGCCGGCCCAGGGGGCCTGGTGCATCAGCTCCTGGCCGAGGTCGATCATCTCGCCGTAGGGGCGGTTCGGCGCGTCCTTGCCGGTGAGCATGGTGACGGTGGGGGCGATGATGGGCAGGCGGACCTTGGCGATGTGGGTTTTCGTGCCGGCGAGGAGCTTCTTGAGCACCTGGGCGGATTCGGCGCCGCGCTCGCGCATGTCCATGTGCGGGTTGGTGCGGTAGCCGATATAGGCGTCGATGGTGTCGATGCCGGTGTCCGACACGTTGGCGTGCAGGTCGAAGCTGGCGACGATGGGGACGTCGGGGCCGACGACGCGGCGGAGCATGGCCTGGATGGTGCCTTCGGGGTCGTCGTCGCGCTCGGTGAGGCCGGCGCCGTGCATGACGCAATAGACGCCGTCGATCTTGCCGGCGGCGCGCAGGCGGGTTTCCCATTCGGCCATCAGGCTGTCGAAGAAGCCCTGCTCGACGGGGCCGTTGGGCTCGGTCATGGCCAGGAGGAGGGGGACGGGTTCCCAGGGTTCGCCCCCATCCATCTCGGCGATGAAGCCGGGGAGTTCGCCAAGCATGCGCGGGGCGGGGCCGCGGGCGTCATCGAGGATGGTTTCGCCGCGCAGGAGGGTGCGGATGGCGAAGTCGTGCTCGTGGGTGACGGGGGCGAAGCGGTTGCACTCGATCGAGAAGCCGAGGAGGGCGATGCGCGGGCGGTTGGTGTGGGACATCTTTGGCGCCTTCAGGTGGCGGGGGCGACGAGCCAGGCGACGATGCGCCGGACCACGGGCAGGATGAGGAGCAGGGCGGGGAAGGCGACGAGCCAGGAGAGCATCCAGGCGCTGGGCCAGGCGGCGAGGAAGTCCGGGCCCGGGCCGAGGGCGCGCAGCGTGCTGATGGCGGAGACGACGAAGGTCATCAGCAGGGAGAGGACCAGCGGCATCAGCCAGGCGGCGGCCTGGGGCGGGAAGGCGTGGCGCAGGATCACAGCGCGATGCCGAGCAGCTCGGCGATGCGGGGCGTAGCCTTGAGCCCGGTGCCGGTGAGGACGAGGACGGTTGTCTCGTTCGGCTTGATGGCGCCGGCTTCGAGCAGGCGGCGGAAGGCGGCCTCGGCCTGGGCGCAGGTGGGCTCGACGTAGATGCCGGTGCGGGCGAGGGACAGCGCGCTGGCGGCGATCTCCTCCTCGGTGAGCATCACGGCGCCGCCGCGGCTGCGGCGCAGGGCGGCGATGACCTCGGGCAGGCGGATCGGCTGGGCGATGGCGGTGCCCTCGGCGATGGTGGGCAGGATGGGGGTGGCGATGCGCTCGTCGCGCCCGGCCATGAAGCTTGCGGCGATGGGGCCGCAATTCTCGGGCTGGGCGGCGAACAGGCGGGGGAGCTTGCGGATGGCGCCGGCGCGGAGGAGTTCGGAAAAGCCGATGTCGCAGCCGAGCACGTTGCTGCCGGCGCCGCAGGGGATGATGACGTTGTCGGGCGCTTCGAAGCCGAGGTCTTCCCAGAGTTCGTAGGCGAGTGTTTTCGTGCCCTGGAGGAAGAACGGGTGCCAGTTGTGGCTGGCGTAGAAGGTGGTTTCGGCGCGGGCTTCGGCGGCGTCGGAGGTGGCCTGGCGGTTGCCGGGGATCAGTTCGACGGTGGCGCCGGCGGCGCGCATGGCGACCGTCTTGGCGGGCGAGGTCGATTCGGGGGCCATGATGGTGGCCTTGAGGCCGCCGGCGGCGGCGTAGGCCGAGACGGCGGCGCCGCCGTTGCCGGAGCTGTCCTCCAGGACGTCCGTGATGCCCTGCTGGCGCAGGTAGGTGAGCATGACGGAGGCGCCGCGGTCCTTGAAGCTGCCGGTGGGCATGAACCATTCGAGCTTCAGCAGGGCCGTCGCGCCATGCAGCGAGCGGGGGACGAGGGGGGTGCAGCCTTCGCCCATGGTGATCGGGTCGGGTGCGGGCATCGGCAGGGCGGCGCGGTAGCGCCAGAGGCTGCGGGTGGTGGTGTCGACCTGGGCACGGGTGAGGCCGGGGAGATCGGTGAGGAAGAGCGGCGCCTTGTTCGTACCGCACCAGCGCGGGGTTTCCAGCGGGAAGGTTTCGCCCGAGCGAGGGTCGAGGTAGGCAACGGTCATGGGACTCTCCTGTTGGGCGGAGGCTGGCCAACGGGGGCGCAATGGTCAACCGTGTGGCGGCGCCTGGGGAGACGGATGTGCAGCTTGCACTGCGACGACGATCGGCCTGGTGGGCGCTGGCAGCGTTGGCCGCGGGCTTCATCGTGTATGGGTCGCTCTACCCGTTCCGCTTTCAGGCCCTGCCCGAGGGCATGGCACTGCAGGCGCTGGTGTTGGGGGCGCTTTCGGCGGGGCCAGGGGGCCGCGGCGAGGTGCTGGCGAACCTGCTGCTGTATGTGCCGCTTGGTTTCGCGCTCTCGATCGCGTTGGCGCGGCGGGAGGGGGTGGTGGTGGCGGTGCCGGCCGCTGCGCTGGCGTGCTGCCTGCTGTCCGCGTCGATCGAGACGGCGCAGGCCTATACGCCGGGGCGCACGCCCAGCCTGCTCGACCTGGCGCTGAACGCGTCCGGCGGCACGGTGGGGGCGTTTGCCGCCGCGGTGGCGGGACGGCGGACGGGGCGGTGGCGGGTGCCCTTGCTGCGCGATGGCGGGGCGGCGCTGCTGTTGGGGGCGTGGCTGGCCTACCGGCTGTATCCCTACGTGCCGGCGATGGAGCGCGGTGAATGGATCGCCAGCCTGCGGCCGTTGCTGCCGCCATGGTCGGTCGATCCGGTGCGGGTGCTGCGGCTGGCGGGGGCGTGGCTGGTGGCGTGCCGTTTGCTGTCGGCGGCGGTGGCGTGGGGCGGGCGGCTTGCGGCGGCGGCGATGATGCTGGCGGTGGTGGCCGCATCGGTGCCGCTGATCGACCGCGTGTTGACGCCAGAGGATGTGCTGGCGGTGGGGCTGGCGTTGCTGGCCTGGCTGGTGCTGGCAGGGCGGGGCTGGGCGGACATGGTGCTGCTGGCGGTGCTTGCGGGCGTGGTGCTGGCCGAGGGGTTGGCGCCGTATCGGTTCATGGAGCAGGGTCGGGCGTTCTCCTGGGTTCCGTTCGCCGCGATGGTCGGCGGGCAGTATGCGGCGGGGGTGCAGGCGGGGATGCAGAAGCTGTTCCTGTACGGCGGGCTCGTATGGCTCGCGTGGCAGGCAGGCGCGGGGCGGTATGTGGCGACGGTGGGTGTGGTGGCGCTGGCGCTGGGGATCGGCTGGGCGCAGACACTGCTGCCGGGACGCTCGGCGGAGGTGACGGATGCGGTGCTGGCGCTGCTGGCGGCGCTGGTGCTGGGGGCCGGGGCGGCGGCACGCGACAGGCTGCGACAGGGACGGGAGAGGGCGTGATGGCGGAGACGGATCTGGTGGGGCTGGCGGCGGCGCTGGTGCGGTTGGACAGCCGCAGCTTCGTGTCGAACCTGGCGGTGGCCGAGCGGATCGAGGCGGAGCTGGCGGGGTTCGAGGTGGAGCGGCTGGATTATGCCGATGCCGCCGGGGTGGCGAAGCGGGCGCTGGTGGCGCATCGCGGCGGCACCGGGGGGCTGGCGCTCAGCGGACACATGGACACAGTGCCGGATACCGGCTGGACCACCGATCCGTGGGAAGGGCGGATCGAAGGCGGGCGGCTGCATGGGCTGGGCAGCACCGACATGAAGGGGCCGCTGGCGGCCTGCATCGTGGCGGCGCGGGCGCTGCCGGCGAGCGTGCCGGTGACGTTGCTGTTCACCACGGACGAGGAGACGACGAAGGCCGGGGCACGGTTGATCGCGGCGCAGTCGGTGCTGGCGCGGCGGGCGGCGCCGGCGGCGATCCTGGTGGCGGAGCCGACGGTGATGACGCCGGTGCGCGGGCATCGGAGTTCCATCGCCATCACCGCGGTGGCGACCGGCGTGCAGGCGCACAGCTCGACGGGGAAGGGGCGCAACGCGAACTGGGACCTGCTGGGCTTCGCCGCCGACATGAAGGCGATCTTCGAGATGCTGCGCGACGATCCGGCGTGGCACGACGCGGACTACGACCCGCCGTTCAGCGACTTCAACCTGGTGATCGACAACCACGGCGCGCCGGTGAACATGACGGTGCCGCGGGCGACGGCGCGGGTGAAGTTCCGCTATTCGGCGAAGATCGATCCGGGCCCGGTGATGGCGCGGGTGCGCGAGTCCGCGGCGCGGCATGGGGTGGCGCTGGAGGCGGTGCCGGAAGGGTTGCCACCGGAATTGCCGAGCAACCATCCGCTGATCCGGCTGGTGTGCGCGGAGACCGGGCGCGCGGCGGTGACGGCGCCGTTCGGGACGGATGCATCGGAGCTGAACGCGATTGCGCCGTGCGTGATCGTGGGACCGGGGGATATCGGCCAGGCGCATTGCCCGGCGGAGAGCCTGGATATCGCGGAGCTGGAAGCCGCGGTGCCGCGGTTCATGCGGCTGGCGGAGCGCGTGGCGCGGGGGATGTAGCGGGGCGAGGGAGCAGGGGGCTCGGCCCCCCTGCCCCTTCCGGTCATCCCTCGTAGGTGATCACGGCCTCGCCCAGCCCCGGGAAATCGGCGCGCACGGTGGCGCCGGGCGGGACGCGGTTGGCGCCGCTCCATGAGCCGCAGGTGACGAACTGGCCGGCCTTGAGCCCGCCGGCCCAGGTGCTGCCTTCGTTGGCCAGCCACACCATCAGGTCCATGATGTCGCCGAAGGGGTAGCCGGTGCGCTCGGCATCGAGCGCGCTATTGACGAACTGGCGGCAGGGCTGGGCCGCGAGGTCGATCTTCTGCCAGTCGGCGGTGCCGGGGCCGTAGACGAAGCCGCCGTGGGACTGGGTGTCGGCGACGTTGGTGAACAGGTCGAAATCCTTCGGCTCGACGAAGCGGCTTTCGCAGACCTCGATGGCGGGGTGCATGGTGTCGATGGCAGCGGCGACCTCGGCCTTGGTGTAGGGGGTGGCGCGGGGCGGCAGGTCGGCCTTCATGCGGAAGGCGACCTCGGATTCAACCATGCGCAGCGGGTGCTGGGCGGCGGAGAGCTTGGCCGGGCTCGGCTGGATGGTGGCGGCCGGCAGCGGGCCGCAGGCCTTGGTGCCGCCGGGGGCGCCGACCTTCCAGCCGCCGATGGTGAAGCTTTTCGCGACCATGTGCTGGACGGCGAGGGCGGCGGCCATGTCCTTGGGCTTCAGGGCATCCGGCAGGGTGGCGATGCGGCCGGAGGCCATGTTGGCGCGCGCGGCGAGCAGCTTGGCGGCGAGATCGCTGGTGGCGTCGGACATGGCATTCGCTCCCGGTGTGTTGGCGCCCACCTTGCCCGCGGGGGGAACATGCGGCAAGCCGGGGCCCATGCGATTGACCCTGGACGCCACGCCCGACCCCGCCATCCGCACGGCGCTGTTCGCGGCGATCGATACCTACAACGACGCGGCGAGCGGGCGGCCGGAGCCGGC
Source organism: Asaia bogorensis (assembly GCA_945897825.1). GTDB lineage: Bacteria > Pseudomonadota > Alphaproteobacteria > Acetobacterales > Acetobacteraceae > CAMDGX01. The sequence goes on from CAMDGX010000028.1 coordinate 24,169, forward strand.
CGGGCATCTGACGATCGTGCTGCGCGATGCGGCGGGGGCGATCGAAGGCGGGCTGGTGGGGATCAGCTACTACGACTGGCTGATCGTGGAGATGCTGTTCGTGCCGGAGGGGCGGCGCGGGCAGGGGCTGGGGCGGCGACTGATGCGCGCGGCCGAGGCGGTGGCGGCGCGGCTTGGCTGCATCGGGGTGTGGCTGGATACGACCAGCCCGGCGGCGCGGGGTTTCTATGAGCGGCTGGGCTACGACGTGTTCGCGACGTTGCCGGACCAGCCGCGCGGGCATGCGCGGTGGTGGATGGCGCGGCGCGGCCTGGCGGATGGGGCGACCGGCGGGTTGGAGATCCTGGCCGAGCGCGATGCCGCGACGGTGGCGGTGGTCGGGCGGGCGCTCGGGGCAGAAGGGGACGCGCTGTTCGGGCCCGATTCGGGGCGGGCGAACCTCGCGGTGTTGGCCGAGGCGGATGATGGGCAGCGGGCGGGCGCACTGTGGATGGTAGCTCGGCGCGACTGGCTGTTCCTGGACCTGTTTGTGCTCGACGAGTCGGCGCGGCGGCAGGGCGTGGGCGGGCGGATGCTGGCCCTGGCCGAGGCGGAGGCGCGCAGGCGGGGGTGCGTGGGGGTGTGGCTGGATACGTATGGGTTCCAGGCGCGGCCGTTCTACGAGCGGCATGGCTACCGGCTGTTCGGGGCGTTGGCGGATCACCCCCTGTCGCACGGGCGATTTTACCTGGCGAAGCGGTTTCAGGACGCCACGGCGTAGGCGCTGCGCAGGCGGGCGTGCAGGAACCAGAGCGGGATGCCGAGGAGGGCCACGGACGCGGCCAGGACCAGCGCACCGCCGGGGTCGCCGGCCCAGTCGGCCGCGGCGCCACACAGCGCGGGCATCGCCGCACCGCCGATGTAGTAGGTGATGTAGAAGATGCCCATGCCGACGGCGCGGTTCTCCGGCCGGCAGGACACCGCGCCGAGTTCCACGATCAGCCCGCCGGGCATCGCCGCGACGGTGCCGAACACGACGCCCCACAGGATCGGCGCATCGACCAGCGCCGGGCCGGCGACCGCCAGGGTGCAGACGATGGTGCCGGCGACGAACACGAGGCTGCGACCGTAGCGCGCGGCGATCAGGCCACCCACGAGCATCGCGGGGAAATTGGCCCAGGTGCCGAGGGTGAGCACGGTGTCCGCCACCCAGGGGGCGTGGCCGCGCACGGCCAGCAGCGAGGGCATCCAGGCCATGAAACTGAACCAGGCGGCGTTGTAGACCATCCAGATGAGGCCAGCGATCGCGACCAGCACCATCTCGCGGTGGCTCGGCCAGGCCAGGGTGCGGGGCGCGGCATGGGGGGCCTCGGTCCAGGCAAAGCTGAACAGCAGGGCGGCGACGGCCGCACCGCCGGCGCCGAGCCAGAACGCCGCGGCCATGCCGTGGGCGGCGGCAAGCGGGGGCAGCACGACCTGGGCGAGGCCGATGCCGATCGGGAACATGCCGAGCAGCAGCGCCATCGCCGCTGGAAGCTGGCGCGGGGGGAAGCGGTCGGCGGCCATCTTGCTTTGCATCACCGACATACCGACCGCGCCGATGCCGGCGATGGCGCGGCCGAGGCCGATCACCACGCTGCCCCAGTCCTCCTGCACCGCCAGGGCCGCGACGCCGCCGCCGAGGGCGATCAGCCAGGCGCTGCCGACCGCGACCACGCGGTCGCCGAAACGGCGGGCGAGGAAGCCGCTGGGCAGGGCCACGAAGATGCCGGGGGCGAGATAGGCGCCGATCAGTGCGCCGAGGGCCGCGAAATCCAGCGCCAGCAGGAGCATGAGGTCGGGGCCGAGGGTGGCGACGGTTTGCAGCTGGAAGCCGAAGGCCAGGCGGGTGAGGGCGAGGGTCGCGATGGTCCCGGCCAGGGGCCAGGGAATCGGGGCGGGCATGGTCGGCTCCGGACGGTGCGCGGCGAGTAGGCCGCAGCGCCGCCGATGGCGCCAGCCCGCCCGGAGTCAGGCTCTGCCGGGCGCGGGGTGGTGGTTCAGACGAACCAGAGCAGGCCGTCGAACTGGTGGGGGGTCGGCAGGTCGGCCTGGCTGCGGCCGGTCCAGGTGACGGAGGTCTCGATCGTGCCGTCGCCGTTGAGGTCGCAGTGCAGGGTGACGCCGGTCCAGCCCACGGCGCCGTCGTCGGCGACCCATGTCGAGTTGCTGATGCCGGGCAGCCAGCCCCAGAGGGAAAGCTGCTCGCCCTGTTCCCAGTCGGTGATGGTGGACCAGGTGGGACCGCCGCCGCGGCCGTCGAGGAAGAAGATGTCATGCCCCGGGCCGCCGACGAGGAAGTTGGAGCCGAGCCCGCCGTCGAGCACGTCGTCGCCGAGGCCGCCGTTGAGCGCGTCGTTGCCGGCGCCGCCGTTGATGAAGTCGCTGAAGGCGGTGCCGCCGAACGCCTCGCTGGCGTCGGTTCCCATGAACTGCAGGTCGAGATGCTCGACGGGACCGGTGTAGGGGATCGCGGCGAAGGTGCCGTTGGCGCCCGTGTCCGTGTTGGTCACGGCGAACACCGGCTGCTCCATCATGACCGAGGTGGTGCGGTAGTAGGCCAGCGACTCGTTGATCACCGCCGTGGTTTCGCCGGGGGCGAGGCTGAAATACTGCGCGGCGGAGGCCGCTTCCCAGGTGAAGTTGCCCTCGTAGCGGCCGAAGCCGGCGACGGCGGCGGCGAACTGGTCATAGGAATAGGTGACGTTGGAAAGGACGAAGACCTCGATGCGGCTGGCTGGCTGCTGCCAGTCGAGCAGCACCATCGCCTGCGCCGAGGCGGTGTCGAACAGGAAGAGGTGGCGGGAGTCGAGCGTGATGGCGCGGGTGCTGTCGCGGCCGAAGCCGATCTCGGTGGCCACGACGGCATCGCCCGTTCCAGACCGGTCCATCACCGTTACAATCGCCGGGACGCCGATGTAGTAGTAATCGTTGCCGCTGCCGCCGATGGCCAGGGCGGAGGCGCCGCCGAAGTCGTCGTGCCCTTGCAGGCCGAACATCGCGACATACGCGTTGGCATTGAATTGCTGGTTGCCAGCATTGCCGACCAGTTCCGGATAGCGCAGCACCATGACGTGTTCATCTCCAATACCAAGCTATCCCCGTCTCATAAACTCCCTCAGATGACATCCGATCCCTGCAAGGAAATATTTGCCTCTTCATCATTCTCACATTTTCCGGAAATGATCACATGGAGAACGAATGCGCTTTTCTTTCTGATTCGGGATGGCGCGGCAGCGCATCCGACGCGTCCGACACCCACATTAGGTTGCAATCCCACCGGCATCACATCTTCGCGATTGCAGTGGCGCGTCGGATCGGGCACGATTGCACGCAGCCCGCGCCGCGCCTGGCGGGAGTGCCGCCATGGAGATGAAGATGGACGACACCGCCCAGCTGCGGATCGAGATTGCATTGCTGCGCGCCCGGGTCGATGCGCTGCAGACCGACCTGCTCGACCTTGTTGCGCTGCATGGACAGACCCTTGAAGCGGTTGCCCGGCTGTCGCGCCCGACTGTCGGCAGGCGGCAGGAATACGACACCGGGGATTAATGCCTGGCGATGGCGGATTGATGCGCGGGCGCCTCCGGCCGTAGCCTTGCGCATGACCGTATTGCCATGCTCCCTGCCCCATCGTCGGCCCCGCACCCCGTTCGCGGGAATGCCGCGATGAGCGCCTCCGCGCCGCAGGGCGCCACGAAGGTGGTCGTTGCGCTGGGCGTCACGCAGACGCTGGCCTGGGCGTCGTCCTACTACATTCCGGCGGTGCTCGCGGTTCCGATGGCGCGCGAGCTCGGCCTGGCGTCGAGCTGGGTGTTCGGCGCGTTCTCCGCGGCGCTGGTGCTGTCGGCGCTGATCGCGCCCTGGGTGGGGCGGGTGATCGACGCGAAGGGTGGGCGGGCGGTGCTGACCGTGTCCAATCTCGTGCTCGCCGCAGGGCTTGCCCTGCTGGCCGTGGCGCAGGGGCCGGTGGTGATGACAGCGGGCTGGCTGGTCATGGGCGTCGGCATCTCCATGGGGCTGTACGACGCGGCCTTCGCCACGCTGGCCGGGCTGTACGGGCGGGCGGCGCGCGGGCCGATCACAGGGATCACATTGATCGCCGGTTTCGCCAGCACGGTGGGGTGGCCGGTTTCGGCGGTGCTGGAGGAGGTGGTGGGCTGGCGCGGGGCATGCCTGGCCTGGGCGGGATTGCACATCGTGCTGGGCCTGCCGCTGAACCGTTTCCTGGTGCCGCAGGCGCCGCCGCCGGAGAAGTCGGCGACGGTGGCCGAGCCCGACGGGCCGGCGCCGCCGCGCTTCGCCATGCCGCTGCTGGCGGTGGTGTTCGCGACGACGTGGTTCGTGGCGGGAGCGATGGCGGCGCACTTGCCGGTGCTGCTGGAGGCGGCCGGCACGGCGCCGGCGGTGGCGATCGCGGCCGGCGCGCTGATCGGGCCGGCGCAGGTAGGCGCGCGCGTGCTGGAGTTCAGCTTCCTGCGCCGGTTTCATCCGCTGGTTTCGGCACGGCTGGCGACGATCTGCCATCCGTTGGGAGCGGCGGCGCTGGCGCTGTTCGGCGGGCCGGCGGCGGCGGTGTTCGTGGTGCTGCACGGCATGGGCAACGGGGTGCTGACGATCGCCAAGGGCACGCTGCCGCTGGCGGTGTTCGGGCCGGTGGGATACGGGGCGCGGACCGGGCTGATCTCCGCGCCCTCCCGGCTGCTGCAGGCGACGGCGCCGTTCCTGTTCGGGCTGGTGCTGGAGTATGGTGGGGTAACGCCCGCCTTGTGGCTGACGGCATCGTGCTGCGCGCTGGCGTTCGTGGCGCTGATGCTGTTGCGGGCGGTGCCGTCAGGGGCGGCCAAGGCGGCGTAGTAGCCACAGCCCTGCCAGAGTGGCCAGGGCAGTGTGGCCGAACCCGAGCGCCCAGCCCCAGGTGGCGTTGTCGCCCGCGAGGTCGAGCGCGAGACCGACGACGAGCGGCCCGACGAAGCCGCCGGCATAGCCGCACATCGAATGCAGCCCCATCGTCGCACCGCGGCGGGCAGGCTCGGCGGCCTGGACCGTGCCGGCGGTGAGGGCGGAGCTGTCGAGGTAGATCGCCGCGTTCCAGGCCAGCACGGCCAGCGCCGCAAGCGGGGCGGAGACGGCGAAGGACGCGCCGGCGACCAGCGAGAGGGTGGCGGCACTACCCATCGCCGCCGCCACGACGCGGGCGCGGCCGAGGCGGACGGACAATTCGTTGCCGGTGAGCGACACGGCGATGCCAAGCAGGCTCGCCAGCGTGAACAGGACGCTGGGGTCTGGCAGCCACGCAGGCGCGCCGTGGCGGGCGATGGCCGCCGCCAGGAAGGTGACGCCCCAGGCGCGCAGCACCGCGAGTTCCCAGGTGTGGACGGTGTAGCCGGCGATCCAGGCCATGGCGGCGCGGTTGCGCAGCACGGGGCGCATGTCGAGCAGGGTAGAGGTGGGCGGGCCCTGCCGGCGCGGCGCCGTGCGCGGCATGGCGAGGGCGCCGATCGCGAAGGACGCGGCGGCGGCGATGGCACCGAAGAGAAATGCCGCCATCGGGCCGGCCACGGCATCGAGCGCCCCGGCCACCAGGAACGACGCGGCACCCGCGATGCCGACGCCCGCGGCATGCCAGCCGACCGCCCGCGACTGGGCGGCCCCCTCGAGCCGATCGGCCAGCAGCTTGAGCCCCGGCATGTAGCAGCCGGCCCAGCCAATGCCGGCCAGGGCGCGCAGAGCCAGCCCGGTCCAGAACCCCTCGGCCACCAGAACGAACCCGAGATGTGAGAACGCCGTGCAGGCGGTGCCGATCAGGTAGATGCGGCGTGCCGGGACGCGGTCGGTCAGGGCCACGAGAACCAGGACGGCCACGACGTAGGCCGCGAAGAAGATACCGACCAACCACCCCGCCTGGGTGGCGGACAGCGACCACCGGTCGATGAAGCCGGGCAGCAGCGCCGGCAGCGCGAAAGCGCCGATCTGCGCCAGCACCTGCGCCGTGACAATAGCCAGGGCGAGGCGAAGTCCGGTCATGACTGGGGAAGGTGGGTCATACCACCATGGTAACGTGCACCGCAGCGCGCGTCAGGGGGCGAGGACGCGATGCGCACGGGCGGGAAATGGTGGGCGCACCAGGGCTCGAACCTGGGACCCGCTGATTAAGAGTCAGCTGCTCTACCAACTGAGCTATGCGCCCGACCGCCGCGCTGGCCGGGTGGGCCGGTGCGGAGGCGGGGCTATAGCAAGTGGGCCGGGGCTTGTGAAGGCCCCTAAAGCGGACGATTCGCGCGGGCCAGCACCGCTTCGAACAGAACCTGCGTGCCGGCAGCCGCTTCCTCGGGTTCGATGCTCTCAGCCTCGTTGTGGCTGAGGCCGTCCTTGCAGGGGGTGAAGATCATCGCCGTCGGCACATGGCGGGCCACATACACCGCGTCGTGCCCGGCACCGCTGACGATTTCGCGGGCTGAATAGCCCAGACGCGCCGCGCCCTGCCGCACGAGGTCGACGCAGGACGGGTCGAAGGGCTGTGGCGCAATGCGGAACAATTCCGTCAGTTCCCAGCCGATCCCGCAGGCGGCGGCGATGGCGGCGGCCTCGCGCGGGAAACCCTCCGCGAGGCGCGCCACTTCCGCGCCGTCGGGGTGGCGGAACTCCACGCTGAAGCGCACCTCGCCCGGCACGACGTTGCGGCTGTTGGGCGCGACGTGGAGTTGGCCGACCGTGCCGCGGCCGTCCTCGCCGCGGTCGCGCATCATGCGGTCCACCAGGTCGATGATGCGCGCGGCGCAGACCAGGGCATCGCGGCGCGCGGAGGGGGGCGTGGTGCCGGCATGCGAATCCTGCCCTGTGGCGACCGCGTCGTACCAAACCTGGGCCTGCGCGCCGGTGACGATGCCGATCTGCTTGCCCTCGCGCTCCAGGATCGGGCCCTGCTCAATGTGCAGCTCGAAATAGGCGTCGGCCGGGAAGGGTTTCGCCGGCTCCGCGCCGCGATAGCCGATCGCGTCGAGCGCCTGTTCCACCGTCGTGCCCTCGGTGTCGGCCAGGGCGTAGGCTTTGTCGCGCGCATAGACCCCGGCCCAGACGCCTGAGCCCATCAGCGAGTGGCCGAAGCGGCTGCCTTCCTCGTCGGTCCAGTTGACCAGCTCGATCGGCGCCTCGGTAGCGATGCCCAGGTCGTTCAGCGTGTGGATCACCTCGAGCCCCGCGATCACGCCCAGCGCGCCGTCGAACTTGCCGCCGCTTGGCTGGCTGTCGAGATGGCTGCCCATCAGCACCGGCAGGCGGCTCGGGTCGCGGCCGGGGCGGCGGGCGAACATGTTGCCGATCTCGTCGACGCGCACGGCCAGGCCCGCGGCCTCGCAGCGGGCCCGGAAATGGTCGCGGCCCTGGCGGTCGATGTCCGTCAGGGTCAGGCGACGCACACCGCCCTTGGGCGTGGCGCCGAAGCGGGCCATGTCCATCAGGCTGTCCCACAGCCGCGCGGCATCGATGCGTTGGTTGGTGGCGCTCATGCGGATCCTCCCGAATACCGCGGCATCTTGCCCGGCGGTGGGGTTCCTGCAAGCTTCCGCCCGAAGGAGACCACGATGCGCCCTGCCCTTGCGGCCCTGTTGCTGATCCCCGCGGTGCTGGTGCCGGTGGCCGGGTGCACCCTGGTGGACCAGCGCACTTTCCAGGCCGAGGCACCGGCGCCCGGCGCGGAGGAGTTGGCGCGCGCCCAGGCCACCGCGCTGCCGCTGGTATCGGTGCGGCTGGACCAGGAAACGCCGTGGCGGGCGGCGCTGGCCGAGGCGGTGCAAGCGGCCCAACTGCGCCGGCCCGATGCGGCGTTCGACGTGATGGCCCTGGTGCCCACCCAGGCTGCCCCGGCGGAGCAAGACCGACGGGTGGCCCAGGCGGCCGGCGATGCGCGCATGGTCGCCGAGGCGATGGGGGCGGCAGGCGTGCCGTCCGAACAGTTGCGCCTGGGCCTGCGCGGCGATCCTGGCGACCCGGCGCGAGAAGTCCGCGTGTTCCAGCGGTGAGCATCAGCGCGCTGCTCGACCGCCCGACCATCCGGCTGAACCCGAACGCGGACAAGCGCTTGCGTGCCGGCCACCCCTGGGCCTTTAGCAACGAGATCCGCATGGCGCCGGACTACCGCGCCTGGGAACGCGGAATGCCGGTGAAGCTGGAGGGGGCCGAGGGCTGGCGCTACGGCACCTTCATGTTCAACCCGCACAGCCTGATCGCCGCGCGCCTGCTCGACCGCAACCCGGAGGCGGAGATCGACGCCGCCTGGGTGCAACGGCGCATCGCTCGCGCGGCGGGGCTGCGCACGCTGCTGGTCGATCCGCGGTTCCATCGCCTGGTCCATGCCGAGGCGGACGGGCTGCCGGGCCTGGTGATCGACCGCTACGACGACGTCGCCGTGCTGCAGGCGAACACCGCGGGCATGGACCGGCTGCTGCCGGAGATCACCGCCGCCCTGGTCGGCGAACTGGGGCTGCGGGCGGTGGTGGCGCGCAACGATTCCGCCGCCCGCGCGCAGGAGGGGCTGGACCAGTCGGTGCGGCTGCTGCACGGCACCGAGGCGGCGACGGTGGCGGAGGAAGGCGGCGTGGTCTTTCCGATCGATCCGCTCGGCGGGCAGAAGACCGGCTTCTTCTACGACCAGCGGCCGAACCGCGCGCTGGTGGCCTCGCTGGCGGGGGGTGCGCGGGTGCTCGACGTGTTCTGCCATGTCGGCGCCTTCGGCCTCGGCTGCGCCAAGGCGGGTGCCGCGTCGGTCACGCTGGTGGACAGCTCCGCCCCGGCGCTGGAGCAGGCGATGGAGGCCGCGCGGCGCAACGGGTTGGCCGGCGTCACGGCCCGGCGCGGCGATGCGTTCGACGTGATGGCCGAACTGGCGCAGGAAGGTGCGCGGTTCGACATCATCGTGGTCGATCCACCCGCTTTCGCCAAGACGAAGAAGGACCAGCCGAACGGGCTGCGCGCCTATGCCAGGATGGCGCGGCTGGCCGCCCCGCTGGTGGCGCCGGGCGGGTTCCTGTTCGCCGCCTCGTGCAGCCACCACGCGCCGCTCGACCTGTTCGCCGGCGCGATCGCCGAGGGGCTGCACCGCGCCCGGCGGGAAGGTGCGGTGGTGTTCACCGGCTTCGCGGGCGCGGACCACCCCACCCATCCGCAACTACCCGAGAGCGCCTATCTCAAGGGGCAGCTGATACGCCTCGCCTGAGCCCGGCGGCGACCAGGGCCAGCGGCACCGGGCGGGCGCGGTAGGAGTCCAGGCCGCGGCCAAGGCCAGGCGACGCGGCGAGGATGGTCGCAGGGGCGGCGCCGTTGGACAGCATCTGGCCACCGCCGCCCGGGAGCGGGGGAGGCACGGCCGGGGGCGGCGCGACCCCCACGCGCGCCGCTGCGGGTATCCCGGCCAGCGTCGCCTGGACCTTGGCGCGGTAGGACTCGGCCCGCTCCGGCGTTTGCGAATGGTAGAAGCCGGCCGCCTTCATCCAGTCGCCGCCGGCCGGGCCCTCCTTGAGCTGCTTGAGGAAGCGGGCGGCGTAGTCGGCATTGGCCATCGGCTCGAAGCTCTGCTCCAGGGAGGCGAAAGCACGAGGATGATGCACGCGGTTCACCTGCATGCAGCCGGTGTCGATCGAGCGGGCGCCGCCCGCCTCCGCCTGGCGCACGAAAGCTAGCGCCGCCTCGCGCGTGTCCAGCAGGGCGCCGCGCCCCTCGGCGTTCACCGCCCATGGCCAGGGATGGCGCTGTCCGGTGGCCGGGTCGGTGCGGCCGCTCTCGACCAGGCCGATGGCGAGCAGCAACCCGGCCGGGATGGCATGGGCGCGCTCGGCGGCGGAGATTGCCGCCCGGCAGAGTGTGCCGGGCGTCGATGTGCCGGGTGCGGCCGCGGCGGGCGACGGCGGCGAGGGCGCGGGCCGCGGCGGCACGACCGGCGGCGGAACGTGGAACAGGGCGTGCAGCGAGGCATTTCCGCGCATTGGCGGCATCGCGACACCGCGCGCGGGCTCGGCGCGGGCAGACTCGGCGAACAGACAGGCGAGGAGGAGGAGCACAGACAGGATACGCATGCCGGTGCCCTTGCACGCGGCGGGCCAACGCGGCGAGGGTGCTCCAGCAAAGAAGCAAGCAGTTCTTTTTTGAAAAAAAGAACCAAAAAACTTTCATCCCCTGCACCCGACGAAAATGCCGAGCGCAAAGGGGCAAAAGTCTTTTTGCTTCTTTTTCTTCAGAAAAAGAAGGCCTTGCTTCCCTTTACCGAGCCCGCCGCGCCGAGGCGACCGCCGCGGTGAGCGTGGCAAGGTCGACGGCGCCCGGCAGCACCTGGGTACCGATCACGTAGGCCGGCGTCCCCTGGATGTTCAGCTGCCGCCCGAGCGTGAGGTTGGCATTGATCCGGCCCTGGATGTCGGGATCGCCCATGTCGCGCTGCAGCCGCTCCCAATCGAGCCCCGCGCGGCCGGCGGCGGCGCGCAGCCCGGCCTCGTCCAGCGCGGGCGAGCCGGTCATCAGCGCCTGGTACATCTTCACGTAGCCGCCCTGCTTGTGCGCCGCGAGCAGGGCGCGGGCGCCGAGCGTGCTGGCCGGGCCCAGGATCGGGAAATCCTTGAACACCACGCGCACATTGGGGTCGCGGCGGATCAGCTCGTTCACCACCGGCACCATGCGCCGGCAATAGGGGCAGCGGACGTCGTAGAACTCCACCAGCGTCACGTCGCCGTTGGGGTTGCCGGCCACCGGGTCGCCGGGGTTGCGCACGAGCGCCTGCTGGAGGTCGGCGATGGCGCCGCTGGTGGCGCTGGATTTCGCCCGCTCCTCCTCCTCCTGCAGCGCGGTGATGGCGTCGCGCAGCAGGCTGGTGTCGGTGCGCAGCGCGTCGCGGATGATCGCGATGATCTCCTGGCGCTGCTGCGTCGTGAAGCTGCCGAGCGGCGGCAGGGCGGCCGAGGGCGGCGGCGACTGGGCCAGCGCCGGAAGGCTCGCCAGCAGCGCGACGGCCAGCAGCAGGAGCCTCAGGATCGGGGGAAGACGCATGCTCAGAAGCCCTCGCGGTTCTCTTTGCGGACGGCATTGCCCACGTCCACCGCGCGCATGCGTGACGGGCCAGGGGGCAGCTGCTTCTCGGCCCGGCGGGCTAGCGAGCGCGCGCGGGGAATGTCCCCTAGCACCAATGCCTCTTCCGCCAAAGCGAGATCGGCCTGGCCCATCTCGCCCAGCCGGCCCCAGGCGACGCCCAGGCTGCGCCAGGCATCGGCGTCGTCGCGCTCGCGCGCCAGGGCGGATTGCAGGTGGCCGACCGCCTGGCGCAGCTGCCCGGGATCACCGGTCTCGATCATGGCACGGGCCAATGCGGCGCGGATCGGCGCCCAATCCGGCGCCAGCCGCGCCGCCTCGCGGTAGGGCCCGATCGCCGCCGCCCCTCGCCCGCCCTCGAACAGGATCTGGCCCTTGAGCTCGTGCAGCCAGGGGCTGCCGGGCATCTCGGCCAGGAGCGCATCGATCAGCTTCAGCGCCTCGTCGATGCGGCCGAGGCGGAACAGCGCGATGCCGCGGGCATAGCGGGCAGCCGGCGAAGGGTCGTCCTCGCGCACCCGCCGCAGGGTGAGGGAGCTGGGCTCCAGGAAGCCGCGCAGCTTGGCCCGGACCATAATGAAGGCGGTTTCCAGCGCCGCGGGCAGCTTTGCGTCCGAATGCGGGCTGCGGGCGATATGGGCCGAGACGGTCTCGATGCGGTCGCGCGTCAGCGGGTGGGTGCGCAGGTAGGGATCCTGCAGCGAGTCGACCAGCGCGTCCTGCTCCTGGATGCGGCGGAACAGCGCGATCATGCCGCGCGCCGACCAGCCCATGCGGTCCAGCGCATACAGGGCGGACTGGTCGGCGGCGTTCTCCATGCCGCGCGTGAAGCTGAACATGCCGCGCTGGGCCATCTGCTGGCCGCCGAGCACCGCCCCCATCCCCGCCCCCGTGTCGCGCGCGGCCACGCCGGCGGCAACCCCGATCAGCATGGCGGCGACCGACTTCAGCATCGCCTCGCGCATCATCTCCGGCAGCCTGGCGATGTGCCCGCCGCGGATGTGGCCGGCCTCGTGCGCCAGCACACCCGCCAGTTCCAGGGCGGAGTCGGCCTTGGCCAGGATCCCGGTGTTGATGAACAGGTAGTTGCCGGTGCTGACGAAGGCGTTTAGAGCGTCATCGCGGATCAGGATGATGCGGACCGAATTGGGTTCGACCCCTGAGGCGCGAAGCAAGGGGTTTGCGAAGTTGCGCAGCAGCGTCTCGGTCTCGGCATCGCGGATCACCACCAGGCGCGGACCTGACGGTTGCGCCGCCACCGGCACGCCTACCGTCGCCGCGGCCAGCGCGACAGGTGCGGACAGCACCGCGCCCAGCAGGGTTCGGCGGTGGCACGGACAGCAGGTGAACACGCGGGCCATCCCACGCAGCATAGCAGCCCGCGCAGTGGCCGTCCTGCTTGCCGTTGGCCTGGCAACAACCGGGTGCGCCCAGCTGGAGGCGGTGTCGGACCGCGTGATCCCCACCAACCGCACGGCGGAGGGAACGGCCGGCTTCGTGCGCGGCTTCCTCGGCGCCGCGGTGGCCGACGAGCCGCAGGCCGCCCTTGCGGCCCGCGCCGTGCTCTCGGCCGGCGGCACCGCGGCGGACGCGGCGGTGGCGGCCGGCTTCACCTTGGCGGTCACCCTGCCGTCGCGCGCTGGGCTCGGCGCAGGCGGGGCGTGCCTCGCCTTCTCGCCCGAATCGCCGCTGCTCAACGCCGAGGCCATCGTGTTCCTGCCCCCGCCCGGCGGCGGCGCGGGGGATCGGCCGGCGGCGGTGCCGATGCTGGCGCGCGGCCTGTTCGCGCTGCATGTGCGCTACGGCAAGCAGCCCTTCGAATCGCTGGTCGTGCCGGCGGAACAGCTCGCCCGATTCGGCTCCACGGTCAGCCGCGCCTTCGCCCGCGACCTCGCCGTCGTCGCCGGCCCGCTCGCCGCCGACCCGGACACGGCGGACATCTTCCTGCCGCGCGGCCGCACCCCGGCTGAAGGCGATACCCTGCTGCAGCCCGACCTCGCCTCCACGCTCGGGCAGATGCGCGTGGCCGGTGTCGGCGACCTCTACCAGGGCGGGCTGGCGCGCCGGCTGGTCGAGAGCTCCCAGCGCGCCGGCGGCGGCATCGCGGCCGCCTCCCTGCGCGGGGCGCTCCCGCAATACGTCCCGGCGCCGCGGATCGCGCTCGGCGGCGGCGACTACGCGGCCTTCCTGCCCACCGATGGCGGGGTTGCGGCCGGCCGTGCCCTGCGCGCCCTTTCCGCCAACCCGGCCGCCACCGGCGCCGCCGCGCAGATCGCCACCGCCACCGCTGCGCGCTTCCGCCAGGGCGGCATTGCGGCCCAGGCGGCGCTGGACAGCGACAACCCGGGCGTTGCCATGGCGCTACCGCCGCTGCCGGCCTCCACCGGCTTCGTCACCATCGACCGCAACGGCAACGCGGTCGCCTGCGCGCTGACCATGAACAACCTGTTCGGCACCGGCCGCGTGGCGCCGCAAACCGGCGTGCTGCTCGCTGCCTCGCCCACCTGGATGCCGGCGCCCGCGCTGTCCGCGGCGATCGTCTATGCCACGCGCACCCGCATGGCGTTCAAGGCCGCGGCAACCGGCACCGGCCAGGAAGGCGCCCCCCTCGCATTGGCTGTCGCCCTGCAGCAAAGCCTCGCCGCCCGGCAGGCGCTGCCCAACCCGGTGCCGGAGCCGGGCCGCGCCAATGTCGTGGTCTGCCCGTCCGAACTGCCCGGCGCGCCGGACCGGTGCAGCTGGGCGACCGACACGCGCGGACATGGGTTGGCGGCCGGGGGCAACAACTGATGGCGCTGAAGGTCGGCCGCGGCGCCGCGGCTCCACCCTTCATGGTGATGGACGTCATCACCGCCGCCAACGCCCGCCAGGCCGCCCTGCCGCCCGGTGCGCCGCACGTGATCCGCATGGAAGTCGGCCAGCCCGGCACCGGCGCCCCTGCCGGCGCGGTGGCCGCCGCCCAGCGCGCGCTCTCGGCCGGCGCGCCGATGGGCTACACCGAGGCCTTCGGTCTGCCCAGCCTGCGCGCCCGCATCGCCGCCCACGGCGCCGCCTGGTATGGCGTGGACGTGCCGGCCGCGCGCATCGCGGTCACGGTCGGGGCCTCCGGCGCCTTCCCGCTCGCCTTCCTCGCCGCCTTCGACCCCGGCGACCGCGTGGCGATGGCCACGCCCTTCTACCCGCCCTACGTCAACATCCTCACCGCGCTGGGCATCGAGCCGGTGATGCTGGAGACCGGCCCCGAAACCCGCTTCCAGCCCACCGTCGCCCTGCTCGAAGCCCTGGACCCGCGCCCGGATGGGCTGATCGTCGCCAGCCCCTGCAACCCCGCCGGCACCATGCTGGCCCCCGCCGAACTCGCCGCCATCGCCCGCTGGTGCCACGCCAACGGCGTCCGCCTGATCTCCGACGAGATCTACCACGGCCTCACCTACGGCCAGGAGCAGGCGACGGCCGCGGCCTTCAGCCCGAGCGCCATCGTGGTGAACTCCTTCTCGAAATACTTCTCCATGACCGGCTGGCGCATCGGCTGGCTGGTGCTGCCGGAGGACCTCGTCCGCCCCGTCGAGTGCCTGGCGCAGAACCTGTTCATCAGCGCGCCGCACATCGCCCAGGTCGCCGCCGAGGCCGCCTTCGACTGCACCGAGGAGCTGGAGGCCAACGTCGCGCGCTACCGCCGCTCGCGCGACCTGCTGCTCGCCGCCCTGCCCGCAGCCGGCTTCCCGCGCATCAGCCCGGCCGAGGGCGCCTTCTACCTCTACGCCGACGTCTCGGACCGGACCAACAACGCCCAGGAATTCTGCGCGCGCATGCTGGCCGAAGCCGGCGTCGCCGCCTCGCCCGGCGTCGATTTCGACCGCCGCCGCGGCCACCGTTTCCTGCGCTTCAGCTATTGCGGGCCGGAAGCCGACATGGCCGAGGCGGCAAGGCGGCTGGCACGGTGGAGCTGAACCGGCCGCCGCGCAATCGATGACGAAAGCGTGACCGCGCCTCCGGCGACCAGCACCCCAGCCCTGCACGCAGTTGCCGCTTTCCAACAACAAATCTACATCGTTCCTGCGATGCGCCGGCTGCGGCATCAGCGGCCGCCGCAAGCAGGGAACCCGTCCGCATGGTCCGTTCCATCGTGGAGTGGCTGTTCGATCCGCAGGGTCTGACGCCGCACGGCTTCTGCCTGCTGTGGCAGCCGGAACTGATCGTCCTCCATGCCGCCTCCAACCTGGTCACCGGACTCGCCTATTTCTCGATCCCGCTCGCGCTGGCGGTTTTTGCCGGCCGCCGCCCCGACCTCGCCTACCGGCCGGTGGTCTGGCTGTTTGTCGCCTTCATCCTGCTGTGCGGCACCACCCACTTCATCGGCATCGCGACCCTCTGGATCCCTGCCTACGCGTTGCAGGGCGTGGTGATGGCGGCCACCGCGGTGGTCTCCGCGGCCACGGCGGCGGCGCTGTGGGTGATGATGCCGCGCCTGCTCGCGCTGCCCTCGCCCATCCAGCTGCGCGAGGCCAACGCGGCCCTGCGCGAAAGCCAGGCGCATTACCGCGCGAGCTTCGAGCGCTCACCGGTGCCGATGCACACCCTGGACCGCAACGGCGTGTTCACCGACGTCTCGGACAGCTGGACCGAACTGCTCGGCTACAACCGCGCCGAGATCGTCGGCCGCCACCTGCGCGACATTGCGGCACCAGGCTCCAACGCCTGGAACGAGGTCGACCTGCGGCAGTTGTTCGCCCATGGCGAGGTGCGCGACATGGAGCGCCGCTTCGTCCACCGCGACGGGCGGGTGATCGACGCCCAGGTGTCCGGCCGCCTGGAAAAGCTTCATGACGAGACCGGCGTGGTGTGCGTGGTCACCGACGTCACCGTCCGACGTCGCACCGAGGAGGCGCTGCGTGCCGCCGAGGAACGGCTGCGCCAGGCCCAGAAAATGGAGGCGATCGGCCAGCTCACCGGCGGCGTCGCCCATGATTTCAACAACATGCTCCAGGGGATCGGCGGCTGCCTGGACATGATGGAGCGCCGCGTCGCCCAAGGCCGCACCGCCGAGGCGGCGCGCTACCTGCCGCCGGCCCGCCAGGCGATCGACCGCGCCGCCCACCTGACCAACCGCATGCTGGCCTTCGCCCGCCGCCAGACCCTCCAGCCCCGCGCGGTGGACCCGGACCTGCTGGTGCGCGGCATGGAGGAGCTGCTCCGCCGCACCCTCGGGCCGACCGTGGACCTGTCGCTCAGCCTGCACGACGGCATTTGGCTGATCCTGTGCGATCCCAACCAGCTGGAAACCGCGCTGCTGAACGTCGCCATCAATGCCCGCGACGCCATGCCCGCCGGCGGCCGCCTGGTGATCGCCACCGACGACCGGGTGATCGGCCCCGACGAGGCGCAGGAGGATGCGCCCGCCGGCCCCTATGTCGCCATCAGCGTCACCGACACCGGCACCGGCATGTCGGCCGCGACCATGGAGCGGATGTTCGACCCGTTCTTCACCACCAAGCCAACCGGCCAGGGCACCGGGCTCGGCCTGTCGCAGGTCTACGGCTTCGTGCGTCAGTCCGGCGGCTTCGTGCGCGTGCGCAGCGCGCTGGGCGAGGGCACCACGCTCACCATCCACATGCCCCGCCACGCCATCGCCACCGGCGACCCGGCCGAGGCGGTGCCCACCGCCCCGCCGCCGGTCCGCGCGGCCCACCAGGCCGACGGCGCGCGCGTGCTGGTGATCGAGGACGATCCCGGGGTGCGCGCGGTGATCAGCGAGGCGCTGCACGACCTCGGCTGCACCGTCCTGGAGGCCGATGACGGCACCGCCGGGTGGCAGATCGTGCAGTCGGACACGCCGCTCGACCTGATGATCACCGATGTCGGGCTGCCGGGCATGAATGGCCGCCAGCTGGCCGATGCCGCGCACGGCGCGCGGCCGGCCCTGAAGATCCTGATCATCACCGGCTATGCCGGTGCCGCGCTGGCCGACCTGCAACTGCCGCCGGGCATGAAGCTGCTGCGCAAGCCGTTCGCCCTGGGCGACCTCAATGCCGCCGTGATGACCCTGCTGGAGGACACGCCGAACGCAGCAACGGCGTAACCTCCTGCCTCAGCGGCTGCACGCCGCCCCGCCCAGCACGCAGAACCGGGCGCAGTGCGGATGGTTCAGCGCCACCGCCCGCCCGGCCTCGGCCAGCGTGGCGCCGAGGTCGAACTGTTCGTCATACGGCAGCAGGGTGCAGGCGGCCACGCTGGGCGCCCGCCCGCGATGCTTCACCACCATGCGCGACGTCGCGCACATCACGCTGTCCGGCGTCTTGCCCAGGATGCCCCAGCAGGCCGTCGTGATCTCCGGCACGTCGGCGGCGGGGTCCATCTCCGGGAACAGCACCAGCCGCGCCGGGTCGGCCGCGTCCACCGCCACGCCCAGTTCGGCGAACAGCCGCGCGAAGGCGCTGCGCAGCGCAGCCTCCCCGCCCGCGCCGAAGCCCAGCCGCCCGGCGACCGTCACGTCGAAGCCGTTCGCCGCCAGCCATTGCAGCCCGGCCACCGCCGGCGCCCAGCTCGCCCGGCCGCGCTCCGCCTCATGCACCGCTTGATCGGGATGGTCGAGCGACACGCGCACCTCCAGCCGCCGCCCGAACCGCGCCAGCGGCGCCAGCCGGGCCGCGACCTTGGCCATCGGGCGCATCGCGTTGGTCAGCACCAGCGCGTCGAAGCCGCGCGCCAGCACCAGCTCCAGCATGGCCGGCAGGTCGGGGTTCATGAACGGCTCGCCGCCGGTGAAGCCGATCAGCCGCGTGGGGTGGCCGTCGCGGGCGATCTCGTCGAGATAGGAGGCCACCTCCGCGAGGGTGAGGTAGGCCAGCCGGTCATTGGTCGGCGAGGATTCGATGTAGCAGTTGGCGCAGGTCAGGTTGCAGAGCGTGCCGGTGTTGAACCACAGCGTCTCCAGCCCGTTCAGCGCCACGCTGGCCCGCACCTCGCCGCGCGCGGTCACGGCCGGGTTTCGGAATTTCGCCGGATCCAGCCGGGGAGAGGCATGGCTGGCGCTGGCCGGGGCCGGCGCGGCGGCCGGCTCGGGGCGGACATCGACATTCATTCGGCAGACCCTCGCAAAAAAGGCGACCGCACGCCGGCGGCCGCCTCTCCTGTTCGTCGGCAGTCGCGCGCGGGTTACAGCGCCGCGAGCACGGCCTCGGCACGGCTCACGTCGAAGCCGCCGGCGGCTTCCACCGCGATGTGGCTCACCTTGCCGTCCACCGCCACCAGCACGAAGCGCTGGCTGCGCACGCCCATGCCGCGCGCCACCAGGTCGAGCTCCAGGCCCATCGCCTTGGTCAGCCCGGCCGAGCCGTCGGCCAGCATGGTGATCTTGCCGTCCGCCGCCGTGGCCTTGCCCCACGCGCCCATCACGAACGCGTCGTTCACCGCCATGCACACCACCTCGTCCACGCCCTTGGCCTTCAGCGCGTCGTAGTTCTCAACGAAACCCGGCAGGTGCTTGGCGCTGCAGGTGGGCGTGAAGGCCCCCGGCACCGCGAACATCACCACCTTGCGGCCCTTGAAGATCTCGTCGGTGGTCACCGGCTTCGGCCCCTCCGCCGTCGCCTTCGTCAGTGTCATCGAGGGAATCTGGTCGCCTACCTTGATCATGTGGCCCTTGCCTTGCTCGTTTCTGGTTGCCCCGGCGGCCGTTCCGCCCGCGGTGCTGTCTAGCCCCGGGCGCGCGCGGTGTCACGCGGGGCAGGCGCGCGCCCCGCCCCCGCGCCGCTTGCGCGGCGGCCCAACCCGACCAACATAGGAAACATGGCACGCAAATCCACCCCCGCCCCCCAGGACGAGGCCCCGCCGGAAGCCGAAGCGGCGCTGGCCGGATCCGCTTTGGCCGGCCCCTGGCTGACAGGGCAGGTGCTGATCGCCATGCCCGGCCTCGCCGGCAGCCTGTTCGCCCGCACCGTGATCTACATGTGCGCCCACACGCCCGATGGTGCCATGGGCATCGTGCTGAACCAGCCGCTCGCCAGCCCCAGCTTTGAGGACCTGCTCAAAACCCTCGGCGTCGCCCCGCTGCCGCCGGCGCGTGCCATCCGCCTGCATTCCGGCGGCCCGGTGGACAACGGCCGCGGCTTCGTCCTGCACACCACCGACTGGAAGGGCGAAGGCAGCCTCGTGGTCGACGACCGCGTGGCGCTGACCGCCAGCCTGGACATCCTCAAGGCCATCGCTGAGGGCGGCGGCCCGGAGCAAGGCCTGCTCGCACTCGGCTATTCCGGTTGGGGCCCCGGCCAGCTCGACCGCGAGATGCAGCAGAATTCGTGGCTGTCCGCCCCCGTCACCCCGGAGGACCTCGGCCTGCTGTTCGATTCCGATCACGACAGCAAGTGGCGCCGCGCGCTCGGCCGGCTCGGCGTCGATCCGGTCCTGCTGTCGGATACCGCCGGGCGCGCCTGAACCGCCGCGAATCCGCTTGCGCCCGCACCTCCCGCGGGCGCAGGCTTCGCCGATGCGCTGGGTCGGAATGCTGTTCCTGTTCGCATCGCTGCTGCTGCCCCGCGCCCCCGCCGCAGGGGAGCGCAGCGTCGACCTCGCCCTCGTCCTGCTGACCGACGTCTCGCGCAGCGTCGACGAGCGCGAATACGCCATGATGAAGGAAGGCTACGCCACCGCCCTGACGGACCCGCGCGTGCTCGCCGCCATCGCCGGCGGGGTGCGCGGCGCCATTGCCCTGCGCTACGTCGAGTTCGCCGGCGCCCACGAGGTGCGAACCCTGGTAGGCTGGACCGTGGTGCACGACGCCGAGTCCGCCCGCGCCTTCGCCGACCGCGTCCGCCAGGCCCCGCGCGCCTACTGGGGCCGCACCTCCATCTCCGCCGGCATCGAACACGCCATGGCCGCCCTCGACTCGGACCTCGCCTCCGCCGGCATCGAGGCAACCCGCCAGGTCATCGACGTCTGCGGCGACGGGACCAACAACAGCGGCCGCGAGGTCACCGCTTCGCGCGACGAGGCAGTCGCCGCCGGCATTACCATCAACGCCCTGGTGATCCACAGCGACCCCACCAACGCCTGGACCGCCGCCCACGTGAATCCGCCCGGCGGCCTCACCCAGTGGTTCCGCGACAACGTCCTGGGCGGCCCGGGCGCCTTCGTGCTCGAAGTGGAGGACTACGAAAGCTTCGGCCAAGGCATCACCCGCAAGCTGATCACCGAAATCGCCGCGGCACCATCGGCGGGCAAGAAGGTGGCAGCAAGATAAGGAAGCGGTTCTTTTTTGAAAAAAAGAACCAAAAAACTTTTACCATTTCACGTTGCGCTTGACCGTTCGAGTGTGGCGCAAGGGAGGAAAAGTCTTTTTGCTTCTTTTTCTTCAGAAAAAGAAGATTCTTCCTTCCTCACCCTCCATCTTTGACCCCACCCCCTGGCCGCGCAACAATGCGCCACCTGAACGGGAATCACGTCACATGGAAATCCGCAACCTCGGCACTTCGGGCCTGCGCGTCTCGGCGATCGGCCTCGGCTGCAACAACTTCGCCGGCCGCATCGACCTCGAGGCCACCCGCCGCGTCATCCACAAGGCCCACGACCTCGGCATCACCCTGTTCGACACCGCCGACGTCTACGGCAACCAGGGCGGCTCCGAGACCTTCATGGGCGAGGTCCTCGGGACCATGCGCAAGGACATCGTGCTCGCCACCAAGTTCTGCATGCCGATGAGCGACGACGGCCGCAAGCAGGGCGCCTCGCGCCGCTACATCATGCAGGCCGTGGAAGCCAGCCTCACCCGCCTCAAGACCGACTGGATCGACCTCTACCAGGTCCATCGCTTCGATCCGCTGACCCCCATCGAGGAAACCCTGCGCGCACTCGACGACCTCGTCCGCCAGGGCAAGGTCCGCTACGTCGGCTGCTCCAACTGGGCCTCCTGGCAGATGACCGAGGCGGCCTGGATCTCGCGATCCGAGGGCCTCAACCGCTTCGTCTCCTGCCAGGACGAGTATTCGCTCGTGGTCCGCGACGCGGAGAAGGAGCTCATGCCCGCCGCTCGCCACCTGGGCATGGGCCTGCTGCCCTATTTCCCGCTCGCCTCGGGCCTGCTCACCGGCAAATACCGCCGCAACGCCCCGATGCCCGAGTCATCGCGCCTCACCACCACCCAGCGCCTGGCCGATCGCTACCTGACCGACCAGAACTGGGCCATCAGCGAGAAGCTGATCGACTATGCCGAGTCGCGCGGCCACACCGCGCTGGAGCTGGCCTTCAGCTGGCTGCTCGCCCAGGCGCCGGTCTCCAGCGTCATCGCCGGCGCAACCAAACCTGAGCAGCTGGAGCAGAACGTCAAGGCCGGCAGCTGGGCGATGACCGCCGAGGACCTCGCCGAGATCGACCGCATCACCGCTGGCTGACGCGCCAAAGGGAGGGGGGAGGCCCCCTCTCAGGCGGCCTCGGCCTCGTCGCGGGTCGCCTTCGGCTTCAGCGCCGCAGCGATGTAGCTGCGCAGGTCGGCAAGGAAATCATTGCCGCGGCGCGTGCGCGTCACTAGCACCGAGCGCCGGTCGCGAGGGTCGGGCGCGCGCTTGGCCAACCCCAGCTCCGCCAGCCGGTCCAGTGAGCGGGTGATCGCCGGCTTGGACACCTCCAGCCGCGCCGCCAGGCCGCGTACCGTATGCGGCCCGTCCTCCAGGTAGGTGATCAGGAACACGCCGAACTGGCGCGCCGACAGGTCTGGCCCGTCGCGGCGGACGGTTCCCACCACCGTGTCGCGTAGAATTCCGAGCATTCGTTCCGGGGTCATGATGGCTGCCATCGGGCATCCTCCTGGGAGTGACAAGAGCGCGGGTCGGACGGAACGCACGGCATATCGAAGGGTTAGCGGGTGCGGACATCGTTTCGCTGCGCGGGAATGTGGCGTAGGAAGCAACAAAAATCCAGCGTTAAATCGCCGTTAAAGGTTAATTATTGTTTCCGAATCTAGTGCGATTTCGCAACATCTATCAAGCCTTCCCCGCAGCCCCGGGGAATGAGCGAAGGAAGGAGGTCCGACCGCCACGAAATGCCATCCGCGAAACCATCCCGTATCGGTATTGGTTCCCGCCTTCTGGCCGCTCTCTGGTTACGAAGTGGTGCACGCCCGGCCGCCGCGGCCACGCCAGCGTCGAAAAATCAACGAAACCTGACGGATATCCTTGCTATAGAAACGCAGGCGCGGCGGCGCGAACCAGCGGGAGAACACGCGAATGGCCGAAACAACCCCACCGGCAACCGGCGAGTTCCTGCTCCGCCGCACGCCCGACCAGATCCTCGGACCGTTCTACCCCGTCCGCCGCACCCCCGACCGCAGCGGCGACCTCACCCAGGGCGGCCGCGCCCAGGGCCTCGTGCTGCACCTCTCCGGCCGCATCGCCCGGCTCGACGGAACCCCCGTCGCCGGCGCCGAAGTGCAGATATGGCAAGCCAACAGCCACGGCCGCTACCGCCACGATGGCGACGTCAACCCCGCACCGCTCGACCCCAACTTCAACGGCTTCGCCGAGCTTGTCACCGGCCCCGACGGGCGCTACGCCTTCACCACCATCAAGCCCGTCGCCTACCCGACCAGCCCGACCACCTGGCGCCCCGCCCATATCCACTTCCGCGTCACCACGCAGCTGGAACAGTTCGTCACCCAGATGTACTTCGCCGGAGACCCCTACAACGACTCCGACCCCTTCCTGCGCAGCGCCCGCCGCCCCGAAGCGCTGATCGTCACCCCGCAGCCTCCCGGTCCAGGCCAGGCCCCCGAATCGCGCCAGGTCGAGTTCAACATCGCGCTGGCCACAGGGTAGGCAAGCACTTCTTTTTCTGAAGAAAAAGAAGCAAAAAGACTTTTATCCACCCGCCAACGTCCAGCGCCGGGCGCAATGGATAAAAAGTTTTTTGGTTCTTTTTTCCAAAAAAGAACCGCTTCCTTACTGGCTCGCCCACACGATCCGGTGCATCCACACCACCTCGGACAGATCGAACGAGTAGTCGGGATAGGCCGGATTGAGGCTCTTGAGCTCGATCCGCCGCGCCGAGCGCCGCGCCAGCACCTTGGCCATCACCTCGCCGGACTGGGTCCGCGCCACCACCCGGTCGCCGCGGCGCAGCGGCGCCGCCGGCGAGACGATCACCAGGTCGCCGTCGCGATACATCGGCTCCATCGAATCCCCGCTGATCTCCAGCGCATAGGCGT
Source organism: Asaia bogorensis (assembly GCA_945897825.1). Classification (GTDB taxonomy): domain Bacteria; phylum Pseudomonadota; class Alphaproteobacteria; order Acetobacterales; family Acetobacteraceae; genus CAMDGX01. The sequence goes on from CAMDGX010000028.1 coordinate 47,453, forward strand.
TCGGGTCCGACACTTCCGGCAACCCCACCTCGTCCCAGCTGCCCCCCACCGGGAAGCCGCCATCGTCGAAGAACCCCTCGCCGCCCGCCTGCGCCAGGCCGATCAGCGGAATGCGCCGCGTCGCCACCGACCGCCCGGCCCCCGGCAGCGCCCGCGCGCCGCCCACCAGGGCCGCGAACCCGTCGAACCCCGCCCCCACCGCGTCGAGCGCCTTGGCCACGCTCTCCGTGCTCGGCCACCGCGCCCGCCCGTCGGGCATGATGCGCTTGGACGGGTTGAACGTCGTCGCATCCAACCCCGCCTTCTTCGCCAGCCCGGAGGCCGAGAGCCCGTGCTCCGCCGCCAGTGTGTCGAGCGCCCGCCAAATGTCGCCATGCTTCATCGCAAAATCCCTCCCCCGCGCCGCTGCCCGCGTCAAGCGACGCGCGCGAATCGGGATGCATGGTAGCTATAGGAAAGTGACCCGAGTCGTCTAGGAAAAAATAGCGGATTCCCGCTTGCAACGAACGTCCGTCGCTGCTTGTATGTTCACGATGTGTTCCAAACTCGTGGACAGGACGACCGCCATGACCCCTCGCCAGCCGATCATGACCCTCTCGATCATGAATCTGCGCCGCCCGCCCCCGAGCGCCGACACCATGCCGCCCCGGCCCCGCCGCGCCTCCAAGGCGCCCAAGGCCGTGGCTTCCCCGCCGGACCATCCGGCGCAGGATCGTCCTGCGCACGCCCGGCCCCGCCTGCCGCTGCCGCTGCGCCCCGAAGGCCCGCGCCTCACCCCGGTCGTTCGCCCCCTGCCCGGAACCATCCCGTTCGCCGATGCCGCCGAAGCCTGGTTCTGGACCCTCAACGCCCTGGCCGCCCGGCACGGCGGCAGCAACAGCGGCGGCGGCGGCCGAGGCCTCCCCCGCCCCTGCGACCCCGACGACGTGATCCGCGCGCTCGACCTGCTGCACCGCCGCGGCGGCATCGGTTTGGACCACGCCCGCGTCCTGCGCCACTGGGGTGAGCGCGGCGTGGTGCCCAACCCTGCCTCCCCTCGCCAGCGCGCCGAGGCCGCCCTTTGGGCCGAGGCGATGGAGCGCCTGGAGGGCCTGCTGCGCGCCAAGGGCATCGTCGGCCGCGAAATTTCCTAGAAAAATCGCCGTTTCAGGTATTTTTTCCTTGACGATCCTTCGCCCACCGCCCTAGTCTGCCTCCATCGACGGCGCACCCAGTTCTGCTCCGGCGACACTCTCTCCTCCCACCTCGGGCCGCGGTTCCTTCGGAGTCGCGGCCCTTTTTTGTTCCGGAGCCGCCCCATGCCCTTCGCCATCCGCAATCTCTCGGTGCTCGCCTACGCCCAGGGCTTCACCCTCTGGCACTACCGCGCCGCCGGCAGCCCGATGGCCGGCATCGCCGCCCCCGGCTTCTTCGACCCCGCCGCCGACCTCGTGGCCGCCGGCGACATGATGCTGGTTTCCGCCGCCGATGGCGGCCGCGTCCTCTTCGTCACCGCCGCCAGCGAGGCCGCCGGCGTCGCCACCACGCCGCTGGCAGGTTAGGGTTTGGGGCAAGGCGGCACGGCCCCCGCGCCGCCCGCCTTCCCAAACCCCGCCAATGACGGCACATAGCAGCGCATGCACACCGCCTTCG
>CAMDGX010000029.1 GCA_945897825.1 Asaia bogorensis
GGCGCCACGCCCGCCGATCACCGCCGCCGCGCCCGTCCCGGCGCCGTTCCCTCCCGCCGCGCGCCCGCGCGCGCCCGCCCGCGCCCCACCCTGGCGGCACCTTTCAAGACGCCTCCAGACCCCGCCGCCTCTGCACGCCCATTTTGTTACGATTTAGCAATTAAAGACCTCTCCCCGCCACGATCCCCGCTTGACGGCACCCCGCCCCGCCGTCCCTACTGGAAGCAACGGCACCGGTCCCAACCGTTGCCCAAACAAACCTGCCGCGGCACCAAACCGCGCAGTCCAGGAGGAGAGGACCAAGCATGTCCGACAACCCCACCCGCGCGCTGCCCTCGCGCCGCGACCTCATGAAGGCCAGCATCCTCGCCGGCACCGCCGCCGCCCTCCCCTGGCAGTCCGTAGACGCCCAGCCCGCCGCCCCGCCGCGCAACCGCACCCTCATCCTGGTCTGGGCCGGCCGCGAAGGCCGCTGGGTCGATTTCGAGCTCTGGAACCCATACTCGATCGGCGCCAACCACCAGAACGGCCCGAACCTGATGTACGAGCCGCTCGCCTACTACTCCGCCTTCGCCGACAAGCTGCACATGTGGCTCGCCGAAAGCTACGAGTTCGCGCCCGACTTCAAGAAGCTCACCATCAAGACCCGCAGCGGCATCACCTGGTCCGACGGCGTGCCCTTCTCCGCCGAGGACGTCGCCTTCACGCTCAACAGCCTGCGCGACCTCGGCCCCAAGGTCCGCTGGGGCATCGACGTCAACCAGGCCGTCGAGAAGGCCACCGCCACCGACGCCAATACCGTGGTGATCGACTTCAAGATCCCCTCGCCGCGCTTCTTCATGTTCATGTCGTACAAATACGACATCGGCGTCTACATCGTCCCCAAGCACATCTTCGAAGGCCAGGACTGGACCACCTTCAAGCATTTCGACATCGCCAAGGGCATGCCCGTCACCACCGGCCCCTGGCGCGTCACCGCAGCCAGCCCGCAGCAGAAGGTGTTCGACCGCGCCGAGAAATGGTGGGCCGCCGAGAAGGGCCTCGCCCCGCTGCCCCAGGTCCTGCGCAACATCTGGCTGCCCAACGCCGGCGAACAGCAGACCGCCCAGCTCCTCATCACCAACCAGATCGATGCCGGCACCGGCATGCAGCCGGCCACCTTCCCCACCGTCTTCCGCGGCAACCCCAAGATCACCACCCATTCCGGCCAGAAGCCGCCCTTCGGCTACCGCGACTGGTGGCCCATCGCCCTCTACGTCAACAACGAACGCCCGCCCTTCGACGACAAGGACGTGCGCTGGGCGATCAGCCACTACATCAACCGCCAGCAGATCGTGGACGTCAGCTATCTCGGCGCCTCCGAGGTCTCGCCCCTGCCGATGCCCGACTACGCGCCGCTCCAGCCGTATAAGGACCACATCGCCGACCTGCTCAAGAAACACGACACCCTCGCCTTCGACCGCCGCAAGGGCGACGCGCTGCTCACCGCGAAAGGCTTCGCCAAGGGCAGCGACGGCATCTGGGCCCGCGGCGGCCAGAAGCTGAGCCTGGACATCATCGGCTTCGGCTCCACCGGCCCCTCGATCGGCCCGGTCCTGGTCGAAATGCTCAAGCGCGCCGGCGTGGATGCCAGCATCTCGCTGCCGCCCGACTTCGACGACCGCTTCCAGAAGGGCCAGTACACCGGCGCCATCTACGGCCACGGCGGCAGCGTCAGCGAGCCCTACAACACGCTGAAGCTCTACCAGTCCGCCTCCGTCGCCGTCCCGGGCGGCCACCAGGTGAACTTCGCCCGCTGGAAGAACGCCGCCTACGACAAGATCGTCGACCAGATGTTCGTCGTGCCCCCCACCGACCAGGCCAAGCTGAAGGATCTCTTCCGCCAGGCCATGGAAATCTGGCTGCCCGAACTGCCCGACATCCAGATCGTCCAGCTGCATCATCGCATCCCGATGAACACCACCTACTGGACCAACTGGCCGACGGCGGAGAACCCCTACGTCAACGGCGCCCACTGGCACCTCACCTTCCCGATGGTGCTGTGGAACCTGAAGCCGGCCTGAACCCGAATACGGATACGCCGCAGTGCTTATGATCGACATCCTCAAGCGCTGCGGCGTGTTCTTTGTCATCGTCTGGCTCGCCGCCACGCTGAACTTCTTCCTGCCCAAGCTCTCCGGGCAGGATCCGGTGCGCACCAAGCTGCTGCAACAGGCCCAGCTCGGCGGCTATGTGCAGCAGGGCATCGACGAGATGGTCAAGGTCTACGAGGTCCGCTTCGGCCTCGACCGCCCGCTGTGGCAGCAATACCTGAGCTATATCGGCGACGTCGTGCGCGGCGACTTCAACTTCTCCATCGCCAACTACCCGCGCACCGTCGCCGACATGATCGCCGAGTCGATCCCCTGGACCATCGGCCTGCTCGGCATCACCACCCTGCTCTCCTTCGTCATCGGCACCATCCTCGGCGCCCTGCTCGCCTGGCCCCGCGCCCCGCGCTGGATGGCTTGGCTCATGCCCCCGCTCTGGGCGCTGCATGCCATCCCGTTCTTTCTACTCGGCCTGATCCTGATGTACCTGCTCGCCTTCCAGGTGCCGCTGCTGCCTATCTTCGGCGGCTACTCGATGGGCGTCACGCCCAGCCTGTCGCTGACCTTCATCCTCGACATCATCCGCCACGCCACCCTGCCCGCGCTGTCGATCATCCTGGTCGCCGTCGGCGGCTGGGCGCTCAGCATGCGCGGCATGATGGTCACCACCATGGGCGAGGACTACGTGCTGTTCGCCGAAGGCAAGGGCCTGCGCAGCCTGACCATCTTCACCCGCTACTGCCTGCGCAACGCCATCCTGCCGCAGATCACCGCCCTCGCCCTGGCGCTCGGCCAGATCCTGTCGGGCGCGGTGCTGGTGGAGGTGATCTTCGGCTACCCCGGCATCGGCACGCTACTGTTCCAGGCGATCCGCGAGAACGACCACTTCCTCATCCAGGGCATCGTCTTCACCGTCATCGTCTCGCTCGGCCTGGCCACCCTGATCCTCGACCTGTTCTACCCGCTGCTCGACCCGCGCATCACCTATAAGCGGACCTGAGATGAACGGTCTGATCCGCTACCTCAAGCGCAACGTCTCCCTGGTCGTCGGCAGCCTCCTGCTGCTGTTCCTGCTCGCCTTCATCGCCATCGGCCACATGGTGGTCGATATCGAGGATGCCCGCGCGCTCTCGGTCCGCCCGCTGCAACCGCCCTCGGCGCAATACCCCTTCGGCACCGACCGCCAGGGCCGCGACCTGCTTGCCGTCATGGTCGCCGGCACCCCGCTCACCCTGCGCATCGGCTTCATCGCCGGCTTCCTCGGCGTCGGCATCGGCACCGTGCTTGCCTTCGTCGCCGCCTACTACCGCGGCTGGGCCGACACCATCATCCGGGGCATCGCCGATATCGGCCTCACCATCCCCGGCCTGCTGGTGCTGATCATCATCGCCGTCGGCATCCCGGGCGGGCTGTCCGTCAACCAGATGGCCCTCGTCGTCGCCTCGCTCGCCTGGCTCAATCCCACCCGCACCATCCGCGCCCAGGTGCTCTCCCTGCGCGAACGCGGCTATGTCGAGATCGCCCGCATGTCCGGCATGTCAGGCCCCGCGATCATCTTCTTCGAGCTGATGCCCAACCTGCTGCCCTACCTCGCCGCCACCTTGGTGAACGCCGTCTCCGGCGCCATTCTCGCCTCGATCGGCCTGGAGGTGCTCGGCCTCGGCCCGATCGACGCGCCGACCCTGGGCATGACGCTCTACTGGGTGAACTTCAACGCCGCGATGATCAACGGCTGGTGGTGGTGGTGGCTGGCGCCGACGGCGATCATCGTCATCGTCTTCCTTGGCCTGTTCTTCATCACCGTGGGCCTCGACGAGATCGCCAACCCGCGGTTGAGGAAGTCGGCATGAACGCCATCCTCCAGGTCGAGGGCCTGCGCGTCGAGTTCGAACACCCGCTCGGCGCGGTCAAGGCGGTGGACGACGTTTCCTTCGCGCTGCTTCCCGGCGAGCGCCTCGGCCTCGCCGGCGAGTCCGGTTCCGGCAAGTCCACCATGGCGCTGGCCATCCTGCGCATGATCAAGCCGCCCGGCCGCATCGTCGGCGGCCGCGTCTCGCTGGGCGGCGAGGAGCTGTCCGCACTCGACCACGAAGGCATGCGCCGCCTGCGCCTGGCCGGCATCGCCATGGTGCCGCAGGGCTCGATGAACTCGCTCAACCCCGTCATGCGCATCAAGGCGCAACTGGCGGACGCCTTCCGCGACCACGGCGTGAACCTTTCCAACGCCGAATTCGAAGCCCGCGTGGCCGAACTGCTGCGCACCGTCGGGCTGCGGCCGGAGGTGGCGAACCTCTACCCACACGAACTCTCCGGCGGCATGAAGCAGCGCGCCTGTATCGCGATCGCCATCTGCCTGCGCCCCAAGGTCATCATCGCCGACGAACCGACCTCGGCGCTCGACGTCGTCGTCCAGCGACAGGTCATGGAAACGCTCGCCCGCGTCCAGCGCGACCTCGGCTGCGCGATCATCCTGGTCGGCCACGACATGGGCCTCATGGCCCAGTTCGTCGACCGCCTCGGCGTCATGTACGCCGGCCGCCTCGTCGAACTCGCCCCGATCAGCGAGATCATCACCCGCCCGCGCCACCCCTACACCCAGGCGCTGATCTCCTCGCTGCCGTCGCTCGAAGCGCGCGGCACGATGCAAGGCATCCCAGGCCTCGCCCCGCTGCTGCGCGAGTTGCCGCCCGGCTGCGCCTTCCACCCCCGCTGCCCCCGCGCCGAAGACCGCTGCCGCGCCGAAAAGCCGGCGGTGCGTGAGGTCGCGCCGGGGCAGCAGGCGGCTTGTCACTTCGCATGAAAGCCAGGCAAGACAGCATGTTCTTTTTTGAAAAAAAGAACCAAAAAACTTCTGATCCATTGGTCTGGGTATGTGCAACCTCTGCTGTGCAAATGGATAAAAGTCTTTTTGCTTCTTTTTCTTCAGAAAAAGAAGACTCTTCCTTTCTTCCATGGCCCTGCCGATGATCCCCCTCCTGGAAACCCGGCACGTCTCCAAGCGCTACGGCGACATGAATGCGCTGTTCGACCTGTCGATGACGATCGACACCACCCGCCCATCCATCACCGCCGTCGTCGGCGAAAGCGGCAGTGGCAAGACCACGCTGGCGCGCATCATCCTCGGCCTGACACCACCCAGCGACGGCCAGGTGCTCTACCGCGGCCACGACATGGCGGGCCTTTCCGGCACTCAGCGACGCGAGTTCCGCCGCGAGGTGCAGGCGGTGTTCCAGGACCCGTACGAGGTCTACAACCCGTTCTACCGGGTGGACCACGTGCTCACCACGCCGGTGAAGAACTTTGGCCTGGCATCGAGCCGGGCCGAGGGCCGCGCGATGATCGAGGGCGCGTTGCGCGCCGTTGGCCTGCGCCCGGAGGAGATTCTCGGCCGCTTCCCGCACCAGCTTTCGGGCGGGCAGCGCCAGCGCATCATGGTGGCGCGCGCGGTGCTGATGAAGCCGAAGCTGATCGTGGCGGACGAGCCGGTCTCGATGGTCGATGCCTCGCTGCGCGCCACCATCCTGGGCTCGCTGCGCAAGCTGACCGACGAGATGGGCATCTCGATCATCTACATCACGCACGACCTCGCCACCGCCTATCAGGTCAGCGACAACATCCTGGTGATGTATCGCGCCTGCGTGGCCGAGGCGGGCGAGGTGGAGCGGGTGGTGAAGCATCCGCAGCACCCGTACACGCAGTTGCTGATCTCCTCGATCCCGAAGGTCAGCACGACGCGGGACTGGCTGGAGGATGAGGGCGAGCAGAAAACCGCCGCGGCGCCTTCGGCCAATGGCTGCCGCTTTGTCGACCGCTGCCCGGTGGCGATGGCCAAGTGTGCCACGCACCTGCCGCCGCTGTATCGCACCGAGCCAGGGCGGGCGGCGGCGTGCTTCCTGCACGAGGCGCATCCCGAGTTGGCTGCGGGCGCGTTGGATGAGGTGCTGGCGTAAGGAAGAATGTTCTTTTTTGAAAAAAAGAACCAAAAAACTTTTCATCCCTTTGCACCGTGCCTGACCGGCTGCTCGGATGCAAATGGATGAAGTTTTTTTGCTTCTTTTTGTTCACAAAAAGAAGAATCCTTACTTCCTGCCACTCCTGAACAGATACAGCCCCGCGCCCACGATCACCGCCATGCCAAGCACGGCCGGCCCGTCCGGCAGGTGCCCCCACACGACGAATCCGACCAGTGCGGCGGCGGGCAGTGAGGCGTAGCGGAAGCCGCCGACGAAGGAGACTTCGCCGTGGCGCATCGCCACGATCATCAGGTGGTAGGCGCCGGCCAGGAACAGCGAGGCGCCGAACAGCAGCGCCCATTGCTCGCCGGACATCGGCACCCAGCCGGCGATCGCGGTGATGCCGACGCCGGTCAGCGTGACGGCGACGGCGGTGGCCAGGGTGATGATCAGCGAGGGCACGCGCGCGGGGACGACGCGGGTGTAGATGTCGCGCATCGCGCTCAGCAGCGTGCCGAACAGGCTCAACAGCGCCCATTGGGAGAACCCCTCGCTGCCGGGGCGGACGATCAGCAGCACGGCGGCGAAGCCGACCGCGACGGCCGCCCAGCGCTGCCACGGCACCTGCTCGCGCAGGAACACCACCGAGAGGCACAGGATCATCAGCGGCGAGGTCTGGCCGATGGCGACGGCGAGGGCCAGCGGCATGTGGAACAGCGCGATCAGGTAGGTGAAGGTGCTGCCGACATCGAGCACCGCGCGGCCCATGGTGCGCGGGTCGAGTGCGAGGTGCGCCTGGTGCCACAGCCCGGCGGCGGTGACGGCGAGCACGACCCAGATGGTGGCGAACACGCCGCGCACGCCGATGGTCTGCGCGGCCGGCACGCCTTCGCTCGCCAGCTTGATCATGGCGTCGTTGACGATGAACAGCGCGATGGCGCCGAGCATGGCCAGGGCGCCGCGCAGGTTCTCGCGGCGGCGCGTGTGGGGCGTGTCCTCCATCGGCGCTGCATAGCCGGCGGGCCGGGCGCGTGATAGGTCCCAGGGAACGCGGCGGAGGAGACGGCGGCGCATGGCCGAGAGGCTTAACCGGCAGGGCCTGGTGATCGTGGCGACACTCGCCACGGCCTATGTCGCGAGCCATTTCTTCCGCTCCGCCAATGTCACCATCGGGCTCGACCTGATGCGCGACCTTTCGATCGGGCCGGAGGCGCTGGGCGCGCTGACCGGGGCGTTCTTCTTCGGCTTCGCGGCGATGCAGATTCCGTGCGGCTTCCTGTTCGACCGCTACGGGCCGCGCAAGACGATTTCGGGCATGCTGGTGCTGGCGACGATCGGGGGGGCGGTGTTCACGCTGGCGCCGGACTGGCCGAGCCTGCTGGCCGGGCGGGTGCTGCTGGGGGCGGGGTTCGGCGTGATGCTGATCGGCAGCATGGTGGTGATCTCGCGCTGGTTCGCGCCGGACCGGTTCTCGCAGCTTGCGTCGCTAGTGCTGTCGATCGGGCTGCTGGGCAATCTGGCGGCCACCACGCCGCTGGCCTGGGGGGCGACGACGGTCGGCTGGCGCGGGGTGTTCGCGGGGGTGGTGGTGTTCACCGCGCTGGCGACGGTGGCGGTGTGGCTGGTGGTGCGCGACGCGCCGCCGGGCCATCCGTTCCTGGCGCGCAAGACCGAGACGCCGCGCGAGATGGTGCGCGGGCTGGGCGAGGTGCTGCGCAACCCGTCGCTGCCGTACATCCTGGCGCTGAACTTCTGCAACTATGCCTGCACCTTCACCGTGCAGGGGCTGTGGGGCGGGCCGTTCCTGCGCGAGGTGCACGGCATGTCGGCGGTGCAGGCGGGCAACGTGCTACTCGCGGCCGTGGTGGCCTACCAGGTGGGCATGCTGACGATCGGGCCGCTGGACCGGGTGCTGGACACGCGCAAGTGGATCGCGATCGCCGGCACGCTGGCGGTGGCGGCGATCCTGGCGCTGCTGGCGGCAGTGGGGCAGCCGCCGGCGTGGCTGGCGGTCGGCGCGATGATCGCCATCGGCTATCTCAGCGCCAGCAGCACGATGATCATGGCGCATGGCCGCGCGATCTTCCCCGACCGGCTGATCGGGCGCGGCATGTCGACCATGAACACCAGCGTGATGCTCGGGGTCGCGTGCATGCAGAGCCTGTCCGGCGTCATCGTCGGCGCGTTCACGCCGCTGGCGGACGGGACGCGGCCAGAGGAGGCGTATCGCGCGCTGTTCGCGCTGATGGTTGTCGTGCTGCTGGCGGCGGTTGCCGTCTATTCCAGGGTGGCGGACCGGCGGCCGAGCGACGAGATGCGCGAGCGGGCGGCGCGCGGTTAGGTCAGGCGACCGGCACGGGCGCGCGGGTGGTGGCGATGGCGCGGGCGAGGGTGGCGACCAGCACCGCCTCGCGCACCGGCTTGTTCAGGACGGTCTCGCCGGGGAACAGCGTCCGGCCGGCGGGGAAGCTGCCGAGCCCGGTGACATAGACCACCGGCACGCCGCGCGCGGCTAGGCGCTCGCCGAGTGGCAGGGACAGGCCGTCGCGCAGGTTCACGTCCATCACCGCGGCGTCCAGCCCTTCCTCGGCGCTGGCGCGCTGCGCCTCGGGGACGGTGGCCACCGGGCCGCGCACGGTGCAGCCGGCATCCTGCAGCGCGGCCTGGAGCGCGAGCGCCACCAGCGGCTCGTCCTCGACCAGCAGGATCCGTCGGCCGTAGAGCGGGGCGGCGCCGGGGTCGGGCGCGGGCTCGGCGGTGGCGGAGGGTTCGGGCGCCACGGACGCGGGGGCGGCCAGCACCGAGCCGGGCAGGTCGATCTCGCAGCGCAGCCCGCCGGGCTCCCAGTTCTGCTCGATCGTGCCGCCGAGCTGGCCGCGCAGGGTGGCGGCGAGGAGGGAGCTGCCGAAGCCGCGCCGTGTCGGCGCCACCAGGACCGGCGGGCCGTCGCGCTCCAGCCAGCGCAGGTGCACGCGGGGCGCCTCGCCCGGCGGTCCCGGCCGCAGGGTCCATGAGACGGAGACGTGCCCGCCGGGCAGGGACAGCGCGCCGTACTTGACGGCGTTGGTGGCCAGTTCGTGCATCACCATCGACAGCGGCTGCACCGCGGCGGCGTCGAGGCGCAGGGCCGGGCCGGAGAGCCTGGCGACGGCGGCGTGGTCATAGGCGGCGAGTTCCTCGCGCACCAGCTCGCCCAGGTCGGCGCCGGTCCAGCGGTCGCGCGAGAGCAGCGTGTGCGCGCGGGCCAGCGCGGCGACCCGACCCTCCACGGCACTGGCGAAGGCGTGCGGGTCCTCCGCGCGGGTGAGGCGCACCACGGACTGCACCACGGCCAGGACGTTGCGGGCGCGGTGGTCGACCTCGCGGGCCAGGAGCAACTGGCGCTCCTGTTCCTGGCGGCGCTCGGTGATGTCGAGGCAGATGCCGACCATGCGGCGGACCTGGCCGGGCGCGCCAACCGCGGAGCCGCGCACGGCGAGCCAGCGCACCTCGCCGGTGTCGGCGCGGATGATGCGGTATTCCTCGCGGTATTCGCCGCCGCCCTCGTGCGCGGCCTGTGCGGCGCGGCGCATGCGCTCGCGGTCCTCGGGATGGATCAGGGCGATCCATTCCTCCTGCGACAGCTTCGCGTCCTCCTCGGGCGGCAGGCCGTAGAGGCGGCGGAACTCGCGGTTGACGATGCCGCTGCGGGCCTGGATGTCGACATCCCAAACGCCGATCTCGGCCGCCGCGGAGGCGAGTGCCAGGCGTTCGCGGCTCGCCGCCAGCGCCGCCTCCGCGTTTTTGCGCGAGGTGATGTCGAGGTGCGTGCCGGTGACGACCAGCGGGTGGCCCGCGGGGTCGCGCTCCACCACCCGGCCGCGATCGAGCACCCAGACCCAGGAACCGTCGCGGTGACGCAGCCGATATTCGCATTCGTATTGCGCGCTGGCGCCATCCAGGTGGGCCCGCAGCGCGGCGAGGGTCGCCGGCCGGTCGTCGGGATGCACGAGGGCGCGCCAGGCGGCGAAGCGGGCGGGCATGTCGCCTTCGGCGAGGCCCAGCAGGGCGAGCCAGCGATCGTCGTAGGCGCAATGGTCCTCCGGCACCCGCCAGTGCCAGGTGCCGAGGCCGGCGCCGTCGAGGATCACCTCCAGCCGCTGCTTCGCCTCGGCCAGCGCCGCGGTGGCGATCCGTTCCTCGGTGACGTCGCGGGCCACGCCGACGATGCCGGCAACGCGCCCGGCGGCGTCGCGCATCGGCGCCTTGGTGGTGGTGAAGATGCGGATCGCCCCGCCATGGGCGGCGTCGGCGGCCTGTTCCTCGAAGGTCTCGGCGATGCCGCGCGCCACCACCCGCGCGTCGTTGGTTTCGATGTCGCGCACCCGATCCTGGTCGCCCAGCCAGTCGCGGGCGGCACGGCCTTCCACCTCCTCGCGCGGGCGGCCCAGCACGGCGAGGGCGGCGGGGTTGGCGTAGAGGATGCGGCCCTCGGCATCCTTGGCGAACACCAGGTCGGGCGTGGATTCGCCGATGGCGGCGACGACGCTGTCGCGCTGGGCGAGGGCGGCGACGGCGCGGTTGCGCTCCTCGATCTCGCGCGTCAGGGCCGCGGTGCGCGCGCGCAGCCGCAGGGCCAGCGCGCCGAGCCCGGCCATGGCGACGAGCGCGGTGGCGCCGGCAGCCGCCGCGGCGCGCACGACCCAGTCGGGCAGGAGGTGCACGTTGGTATGCGACCAACGGTCGAGGATGGCATCGAACTCGCCGCTTGCCTTCAGCTCCATCAGCGCGCTGTCGATCTGCGCGAGCAGGGCGGTGTCGCCCTCGCGCACGGCGATGTGCCCGTGGCGGCGGGCAAAGGGGGGAAGCTCGGTGATGCCGACGATGCCCTGTTCGTGCACAAGGTGGCGGACCGCCCAGGCATTGCCGGCCAGCACGTCGACGGCGCCGCTGCGCAGCAGCACGAGCCCCTCGGCCAGGTGCTCGACCGGGGCGAGCAGGGCATCGGGGTGGCTGGCGGCCAGCAATTCGCGCGGCAGGCCGGCACGGGTGACGGCGATGCGCCAGCCGGTCAGCCGGTCCCGCGTGGCGAACTCCTCCTCCTGGTCGGCGCGGACGAAGAAGGCGAAGTTCGACGGCAGGGTGGGCTGGCTGAAGTCGTAGTGCGGTTCGCGGCCGGGGCTTCGGCCCATCAGCGTCAGCGCGTGGCCCTCGCCGGCGCGCAGCCGCGCCTGCGCCTCGGGCCAGTCCAGCAGCCGCACCTCCACCGGGCGGCCCAGCACGCGCCCGATGGCGTGGGCGAGGTCGACGCTGGCGCCACGCGGGGTGTCGCCGTCGAGGAACTCGTAGGGCGGCAGGTCGCGGTCACCCAGGAATACCAGGGGCGTGAGGTCGCGCGACACGCCGGCGGGTGACGTGGCCTGCGCATGGGCAGCCGAACGGGTGCCGCCGGCCAGGAGGGGCAGCAAGCCGATCGACTGCCATGCGGTGCGCCTGGTCAGCAAGCGGTTCGCTCTCCTCGCGGACGATTTCACCCGCGCACATCATGGCACTCGCGCGTGCGCACCAGAAGGGGTGGCGCGCCCAGGTGCCGAAGCTGTGATCCAGGCGAGGCGGGCCGGGGCGGCGGCTGGCCTGCGGGGTGGTCGCGCTCGCGCTAGGCCAGCGACAGCTCGCGGAACCCGCCGGCCGCGACCTCCTCGCAGCGCTTGCGGTAGTCGGGCGCGCTGCCGCTGTAGCGGGCGATGATGCGGGTTTCCTTGCCGATGTTGCGGTTGATGCCGGTCATCCAGGAATCGATCTCGTTGGACAGCAGGCCGTGGCCGAGCGCCTTGACGTGGTCTGTCCATTCCCGGACCGCCTCGGCGGTCGGCTCGGCGCGGGTGATGCCGCGTTGGCGCAGGAAGGCGATGAGTCGGGTGACGAATTCCACGTTGTACTCGATGCTGCGCGGCAGGTTGCCCAGCGCGGTGTGCGGCCCCATCAGCATCGCCATGTTGGGGAAGCCCTGCACCTGCACGCCGAGGAAGGTCTGGGGCCCACCCGCCCAGGTGTCGCGCAGGCGCTGGCCGTCGGAGCCGCGGAAGTCGATGCGGTCGAAGGCGCCGGTCAGGGCGTCGAAGCCGGTGGCGTAGATGATCATGTCGAAGTCTAGGGATTCGGCCGCGGTGCGGATGCCCGACGGGGTGATGAGCTCGATCGGGGTTTCCTTGATTTCGACCAGGCGCACGTTGGGCTGGTTGTAGACCTCGTAGTATTTCGTCTCCAGCGGTACCCGTCGCGTGCCGAAGCCGTGGTTGCGCGGGATCAGCTTCTCGGCGACCGCCTGGTTGTGCACGCGGCCGCGGATCTTGCGGGCGACGAAGGCGGAAAGTTCGTCGTTGGCCGCGCGGTCCATCAGGATGTCGCGGAAATTGCCGACCCAGATGCCGAAGCCGGGCTCGTTGTAGAGCTTCTCCCAGAAGGCCTCGCGCTCCTCCTTCGTCACCTCGAAGGTGCCGCGCGGGTCGGCGGTGTGGAGGAAGCCGCCGACGGTCTGCTGGCAGCGCTCGAACAGATCGGGGTAGCCGGCGCGAATGCGCGCCATCTCGGCCTTGTCGATTTTCGCGTTCAGCAGCGGGGCGCACCAGTTGGGCGTGCGCTGGAACACGGTGAGCGTCGCGGCGGTCTTGGCGACTTCCTGGATGGTCTGCACGCCGGTGGCGCCGGTGCCGATCACGGCAACGCGCTTGCCCTCGAAGCTGACTTGGTGCTTGGGCCAGGTGGCGGTGTGGTAGGCCTCGCCGTGGAAGCTTTCGGTGCCGTCGATGCGTGGCATCACCGGGGCCGAGAGCGGGCCGATCGCGGTGACGAGGAAGCGGGCGGTGAAGGTGGTGCCGTCGGTGAGCGTCAGGGTCCAGTGGCGTTGCGCGTCGTTCCAGTGGGCGCTGGCGACGCGGCTTTCGAAGCGGATGTCGCGGCGCAGGTCGAAGCGGTCGGCGACGTGGTTCAGGTAGCGCTCAGTTTCCGGCTGGGGGGCGAAATGCTCGCTCCAGTCCCATTCCTCCAGCAGTTCCTTGGACCAGGAGTAGCCGTAGGAATAGCTTTCGGAATCGAAGCGCGCGCCGGGGTAGCGGTTCCAGTACCAGGTGCCGCCGACGCCGGTACCGGCTTCCAACACCAGCACCTTCATGCCGAGTTCGCGCAGGCGATGGAGCTGGTAGAGGCCGGACATGCCGGCGCCGATGATGATCGCCTCGTAGTCGGGTTCGGCCATGACGATCCTCCAGTCAGGTTCCCACCGCCGGCAGCCAGCGGCGGCCGGGGACGGCGGCGAGCAGGTCCCGGACGTAGGGGTGGCGCGGGTCGGCGAACAGTTCCGCCGTCGGGCGCAGTTCGACGATCTCGCCACGATACATCACCGCCACGCGGTCGCACACCTGGGCGGCGACGCGCAAATCGTGGGTGATGAACAGCATCGAGAGATCGAAGCGCGCGCGCACATCGGCCAGCAGGGCGAGCACCTGGGCCTGGACCGAGACGTCGAGCGCGCTGACCGGCTCGTCGGCGACAAGGATTTCCGGCTGCATTGCCAAGGCGCGGGCGAGGCCGATGCGCTGGCGCTGGCCGCCGGAGAATTCGTGCGGGTAGCGCTCGGCGGCGCGCTCGTCGAGCCCGACCAGGGCCAGCAATTCGTGGGTGCGGCGGTCGGCCTCGGCGCGGGAGATGCCGTGGGCCAGCGGGCCGGCGGCGATGATGTCGCCCACGCGGCGGCGCGGGTTGAGCGAGGCGTAGGGGTCCTGGAACACCATCTGGATGCGCTGGCGGTAGGGGCGCAGGGCGCGGCGGCCGAGCGGGGCGATGTCGGTGCCGTGCAGGCGGATGGCGCCACCGTCGGTTTCCAGCAGGCGCACCACGCAGCGCGCGAAAGTGGACTTGCCGGAGCCGGACTCGCCGACCAGGCCGACCGTTTCGCCGCGGTGCAGGGCGAGGCTGACATCCTTCACCGCCGCGACTTCCGTGCCGCGGCCGGGGATCCAGCTGCGCTGGCGGAAGGTCTTTCGCACCTGCTCCGCCTCCAGCACGACCGGCGCGTCGGCCGGGGGCGGGCGGGGGGCGGCCAGCAGGCGGGGCACGGCGGCGATGAGGCTTTTCGTGTAGTCGTGCTGGGGATCCTCAAGGATCTGCGCGACCGGGCCGATCTCGACGATGCGGCCGTGCTGCATCACCGCAACGCGGTCGGCGACCTCGGCCACCACGCCGAAATCATGGGTGATCAGCAGCACGCCCATCTGCCGCTCGGCCTGGATGCGGCGGATCAGGGCGAGGATCTGCGCCTGGGTGGTGACGTCCAGCGCCGTGGTCGGCTCGTCGGCGATCAGGATGTCCGGGCCGAGGGCGAGCGCCATGGCGATCATCACCCGCTGGCGCTGTCCGCCCGACAGGCGATGCGGCCAGGACCGGCGCAGGCGCTCGGGGTCCGGCAGGCCGACGGCGAGCAGGAGTTCGGTCACGCGGGCGCGCAGGGCGGCGCGGTCCATCGGGGCGTGGTGCTGGATCACCTCGGCGATCTGCGCCTCGACGCGCATGATCGGGTGCAGCGCGGTCATCGGCTCCTGGAAGATCATGCCGAGCTTGTTGCCGCGCAGCGCGCGCAGCCGCTCCGGGCGGGCGGCCAGCAGGTCCTCGCCCTGGTAGCGGATGTGCCCGCCGGTCGCCTTCACATGCGGCTGCGGCAGCAGGCCCATGATGGCGTGCGCGGTCATCGACTTGCCGGAACCGGATTCGCCGACGATGCACAGGATCTCGTTGCGCGCGAGGGTGAGGCTGATGCCGTCAACCGCATGCGCGCGCTCGGCACCGCCGGGCAGCGAGACGACCAGGCCCTCGACGTCGAGCAGCGCGGGCTGGTTCATGCCCGGGCCTTGCGGGCGAGGCGGGGATTCATGGCGTCGGACAGGCCTTCGCCGACAAGGTTCAGGGCCAGCACCGTGAGCGCGATGGCGACGCCGGGGAAGAAGCTGATCCACCAGGCCTGGCGGATCACGGTGCGCGAGGCGCCGATCATGTAGCCCCAGCTCATCAGGTTCGGGTCGCCCAGGCCGAGGAACGACAGCGCCGATTCCAGCAGCACGGCGGTGGCCACCATGAGCGAGGCGGAGACGATCACCGGCGACAGCGCGTTCGGCAGGATCTCGCCGAAGATGATGCGCGGGCTGGATTGGCCGAGGACGTGGGCGGCCTGGACGAATTCGCGCGAGCGCAGGGTGAGGAACTCGCCGCGCACGATGCGCGCGAGCGGCGGCCAGCTGACGATGCCGATCGCAATGACGATGGAGGTGATGCTCGGCGTGAAGATCGCCACCAGCACCACCAGCAGGATGAAGTTGGGGATGGTCTGGAAGAACTCGGTGAAGCGCATCACCACATCGTCCACCCAGCCGCCGTGGTAGCCGGCGACGGCGCCGAGGACCACACCGATCGAGAGTGCGACGGCGGTGGAGACAAGGCTCAGCAGCAGCGTCACCCGCGCGCCGTGCGCTATGCCGGCGGCCACGTCGCGGCCGAGCGTGTCGGTGCCGAGGAGAAAACCCATCTCGCCGGGCTTGCGGAAGGGCGGGCCGACGATCTCCCATGGGGTCTCGGGGAAGATCAGCGGGGCGACCAGCGCCAGCAGCACCACGCAGCCGAGCACGACGGCGCCGATCACCGCGCCCTTGTTGCGGGCGAAGCGGCGGAGGAAATCCATCACGTGCCCATCTCGATGCGCGGATCGACCACGGTGTAGAGAATGTCGGTCAGCAGGTTGAAGGCGATCACCAGCACCGAGGCGACGATGAAGATGCCGAGCAGCAGGTTGTAGTCGCGCACCAGCACCGCCTCGAACGCCAAGCGGCCGATGCCGGGCCAGGCGAACACCGTCTCGATCAGGATGGAGCCGCCGACCAGGTAGCCGGCCTGAAGCCCGGCGTAGGTGACGACCGGCAGCAGCGCGTTGCGCAGGATGTAGCGGCGCTGGATGCGCCCCTCCGGCAGGCCCTTGGCGCGGCCGGTGCGGACAAAGTCGAGGTCGGCCACCTCCAGCATCGAGGCGCGGGTGAGGCGGGCGTACACCGCCATGAAGAACAGGCCGAGGGTCAGCGACGGCAGCACCAGGTGGCGGCCGACATCGAGCGCGTGGTCGAGCCCGGTGTAGCCGGAATTGATGGTGTTCATGCCGAAGGTCGGCAGCCAGCCGAGCTGGACGCTGAACAGCAGCACCAGCATCAGCCCGAGCCAGAACTGCGGCATGGCATAGACCAGCAACGCCAGGGTGGTAATCGCCGAATCCCACCAGCTGCCGACATGGCGCGCCGCCAGCGCGCCGAGCGACACGCCGACGACAATGGCGAAAGTCAGCGCGGTGCCGGTCAGCAGGATGGTCTGCGGCAGCCGCGCCATGATGAGGTCCAGGATCGGCTGCTTCTGGCGGTAGGAGAAGCCGAGGTCGAAGCTGAGGATGCCCTGCATGTAGATCAGCAACTGGCGCCAGACCGGCTGGTCCAGGCCGAATTCGCGGCGCAGGTCGTCGACGAATTTCGGGTCGGCCGCGCCGGCCTCACCGGCCAGCACCAGGGCGGGGTCGCCCGGGGCCAGCCGGATCAGCAGGAAGTTCAGCACGATGATGCCGAGGATGACGAAGACGGCCTTCACCAGCCTTTGCGCGATGAAGCCGAGGCGGCCGCCCATGGGGCGCTACGCCAGGTGCGCCTCGTCGAACTCGCTGTTCGGGCCGTTGGCGTCGATGTTCACGTTGCGGAACTTCTTGTTGACCAGCACCGGGAACTCCAGCTCGGTCAGCCACACCACCGGCACCTCCTCGGTCAGGATCGCCTGGAGCTCGCTGTACATCGACTGGGCCTTCGCCGCGTCGGTCTGCTTCGGCGCCTGCTCGAACAGTTCGTCGACGCGCTTGTTCACGTAGCCCATGGTGTTGGTGAACGGCACGCCCTTGCGGATGTTGCTGCTGATGTAGGTGCGCGCCACGCCCATCGCCGGGTCCATGAACTGGCTGACGAAGTCGAAGCTGGTCTCGTAGTCCCAGTCGCCGATGCGCTTGACCCAGCCGCCGGCGTCGTTGGATTCGAGCGTCACGTCGATGCCGACGCGGCGCAGCGCCTGCTTGACGTATTCCGCCTGGCGCACCCACACCTCGCCATAGGGCAGCACCATCATCTTGATGCGCGCGCGGATGCCGCCGCCGTCGGGCTTCAGGCCCATCTCGTCGAGCAGCACCTGCGCCATCTTGAGGTCGTAGGGGTAGCGCTTGATCGCCTTGGCGTCGTGGAAGCGCGTGGCGGTGTTGATCGGGCCGCTCGCCGGGCGGCCGAGGCCGAAGAAGATGTTCTTGACGATGAAGTCGCGGTCGATCGCGTGCATCATCGCCTGGCGGAAGCGCTTGTCGCCGAACGGCGCGGTGCGGTGGTTGATCTCGATCCAGGAGATGGGTGCGACCGTCTCGTAGCCCTTCCTGTGCAGTTCCACATGCGGCAGGGCAGCGAGGCGCTGGACGTCGAACGCCTCCACGTCGTTGCCCTGGGCGACGTCGACCTGCCCGGTCTCGATGGCAAGCGCCCGGGCGGCGGCGTCGGGGATGACGCGGTAGGTCACGCCGTCGAGGAACGGGCGGCCGGGCTTCCAGTATTCGTCGTTGCGCACCAGCGTGATGTGGCTGCCGCGCACCCATTCCTTGAACTTGAACGGGCCGGTGCCGATCGGCGTCGCGTTCTTCGGGTTCGCGCGGTAGTCGGTGCCGTCGTAGATGTGCTTGGGCATCATCGGCGCCCCGGCGGGCAGGAAGGCGTAGAGGAAGGGCTCGAACACCTCCTTCAGCTTGAACACCACTGTGGAGGCGTTCGGCGCGGTGATGCTTTCGCAGCGGTCGAAGCTGGCGCGGGCGCGCGGATGCACCTCGGGCAGGAACTTGGTGCAGCTGAACACGACGTCGTCGGCGCTGAACGGGGCGCCGTCGTGCCACTTCACGCCTTCCTGCAGGGTGAAGGTGTAGGTGAGCCCATCGGGCGACACGGTCCATGACTTCGCCAGGCTGGGCAGCGGCTTGAGGTCGAAATCGTAGCGCAGCAGGCCCTGGTAGATCTTGCCGGCGACCAGCTGCGTCGGCGCCTGCTGGTTCAGGCCGAGCACCAGCAGCGGCGGCTCGGGGTTCAGGATGGCGGTGAGCACGCCGCCGCGTTTCTGCTGGGCGCGCGCCATGCGCGGCATCCCCATCGTGCTCCCCGCCAGGAGCGCCGCCGCCGAGCCGAGAACCTGCCGCCGCGATGCCATCATCCATCCTCCCTGCCGTGGGCCGCGCCGGCCCCCCGGAGGGAACGCTAGGTCAGGAACGACCCGGCCGCAATCAGTGCTCGCGCGCCGCGCGCACCAGCGCCGCCAGCCGGTAAGCCCCGTGAACCATGCGGCTGTAGGGCAGCGCCACGAACAGGGCCAGCACGAAGCCGAGATGGATCGCCAGCGTGATGCCCATCGCTGGCGTGGCCCGCACCGCCAGCAGCACGAGCCCGGTCACCGCGACCAGCCAGAGCAGCACCAGCATGGCATAGTCGGCGCCCAGCAGGCGGCGCGACAGCGGCTCGGGGTCGCCGACGATCTTGAGCCATATCAGGCCGCTGGCGCCCACCGTCATGCCGATACCGCCGACGGTGCCGAGGATGACCGGCAGGCTGAGGAAATCGTAGGGCGCCTGCAGGCCGAGGCCGTAGTGGTAGAATGTCGCGACGTTGGTCGAGGCGAAGCAGAGCAGGAAGCCATAGAACAGCAGGTGGTGCAGCTTGCGCCGGGAGGTGGAGAAACCGCCGTCGCGGTCGTTGCAGCCATGGCCGCCGCCGCCGAGATTCTTCAGCGTCATCGCGTCGCGGAACCCCTGCCACAGGGGCTGGCCGGTGGGCACCGCGCCGCCGCCGGCCGCGCGCCAGAACTTCACGATCGAGACGGCAATCGCCACCAGGGCGAAGGTGAAGGTGGAGCCCGCCAGCAGCACCATCACGTTGTGCGGGATCACCGCGTAGAACGCGCCCTCGCCGCGATGGGTGCCGAACAGGCGGTCCGGCGACTGGAACAGCGCGGTGCCGATCATCACCAGGGCGGTGATCAGCGCGGCGGCGACCGACACGACCGTGCCGTTGCGCTCGAACAGCCGGCCGAAGGCGCGCGGCCAGGAATACTCGACATAGCTTTCCTGCCGGATCTCCGCGAACACCTTCGGCAGGTTGATGCCGAACTCGTGCGGCGGGGCGTACTGGCAGGCATAGAAGCAGCCGCGGCAGCCGTGGCAGAGATTGGCGAGGTAGCCGAGGTCGGTCGCCGGGAATTCGCGGCGCAGTTCCATCGCCGGGAACACTGCGCAGTAGCCCTCGCAGTAGCGGCAGGCGTTGCAGACCTCGAGGTTGCGCCGGGCTTCGGCGATCGCGTCAGTTTCGCGCATGCTTCGCGGCCTCCGCGCCCGCTATCCTACCAAACACGGTGCCGATGGTCATTCCGAACCCGGCCAGGTAGCCCTTGCCGAGGATGTTGCCGGCCATGATCTCGCCCGAGGCGAACAGGTTGGCGGTCGGCTTGCCCTTGTCCATCAGCACCCGGGCGCGCTCGTTCACCTTCACGCCGAGATAGGTGAAGGTGATGCCGGGGCGCAGCGGGTAGCCGATGAACGGGGCGGTATCGATGGTGCGCGCCCAGTTGGTCTTGGGCGGCGTGATGCCTTCGGTGCGGCAGCCGTCGAGCTTGCGGTCGTTGAAGTCGCCGGGCTGCACGGCGGCGTTGTATTCGCGGACCGTCGCCTCGACCGTGGCGGCGTCCAGCCCCATCTTCTGCGCCAGCTCGCCCACGCTGCCCGCCGTATAGGCCGGGAACACCGAAGGCATGAACAGCGGCACCGATTTCGCGTCGCAGATCGAATAGGCGATCTGCCCGGGCTGCTGGGCGATCAGCCGGCCCCAGATGGCGTAGCGCTTCGGCCAGACATCCTCGCCCTCGTCGTAGAAGCGCTGGCCGTCGCGATTGACCACCACCGAGAACGGCACCGAGTCCAGCCGCGTGACGATGCCGCCGTCGAATTGCGGCGCGCGGGCATCGAGCGCCACGGCGTGGAACTGCGTCGCGTCGCCGATCTGCGCCACGCCCTGGTCGAGCAGGTTCTTCAGCACCTTTCCCTTGGCGTAGGGCGTGCCGCGGATGACGAAATTGTCGACGGCGTCGCCCCAATACTGGCGCATCCAGTCCAGGTTGCCCTGGAACCCGCCGGAGGAGGCGATGACGCACTTTGCCCGGACGGTTTCGGGGAACCCCTTGTGGTTGATGTCCACCTCGCGGGCGAAGCCGTCGTCCAGGTGAACGGCGCGCACCTCGGTGTCGTAGAGGATGTCGACGCCCAGCTTCTCAGCCGTGGCATACACCGCGTTCAGCAGCGCCTTGCCGCCGCCGAGGAAGAAGGCGTTGGTGCGCGACAGGCTCAGCGTGCCGGTGAGCGAGGGCTGGAAGCGCACGCCGCATTCCTCGAGGAACGGCAGCGCGGCCTCGCTGGCGCGGATGGTCATGCGGGCGAGGTGTTCGTCGGTCTGGCCGCCGGTGACGCGCAGCAGGTCGTCCCAGTATTCGTCCTCGAGGTAGGCCTCGGTGAGCACCGAAGTGGGGGCCTGGTGCATGGCGCGCAGGTTGCGCGTGTGGCGCGAATTGCCGCCGCGCAGGGGCTTGGGCGCGTGTTCCAACACCAGCACGCTGGCCCCGCCCTGGCGCGCGGTCACGGCCGCGGTCATGGCCGCGTTGCCCCCCCCGATCACCAGCACGTCGTAGATCCGCGTCAGGTCGACCATGCATGCTCCCCCTGCCCCGTTTTGCCACGCCGGCGCGTGCTGGCAACCCCCCTTCGGCCAGGGTGGACGGCCCCGACGGTTGCGGCACACTGCGCGCGGCAGCGAAAGCCCCCGGGGGAGAGTGCATATGTCCGAGCTTCTGGCCTACGTGTCCTGCGCCGACGCGCGCGCCATCGTCACCTTCGCGATGGACCGCGCGACCGGGGCGCTGACCCGCCGTGCCAGCACGCCGGTTCCAGGGCCGGAAGGGGGCAGCATGTCGATGCCGCTGGCGATTTCGCCGGATCGGCGCGTGCTGCATGCCGCGGTGCGCATCGCGCCGTTCCCGTGCAGCAGCTTCGCCATCGATCCGGCAAGCGGGGCGCTCCGCCACCTGGGCGCGGCGAACCTCGACGACGCCATGGCCTACATCCTGGTCGAGCCTTCGGGCCGCACCCTGCTCGCCGCCTCCTACCCCGGCGCGATCGTCACCAGCCACGCCATCGGGCCGGATGGCGCCGTCACCGCCCCCGCGCGCCAGGTGATCGACACGCCGATGCGCGCCCACGCGATCATCACCGACGCGGCGGGCTGCCATGCCTACGTGCCGTGCCTTGGCGGCGACGTCGTGCTGCAACTGGCGCTCGATCCAGACTCCGGGCGGATGACCCAGGTGGGCCGGCTGAAGACCCATGCGGGCTGCGGCCCGCGCCACATGCGCCTCTCTCCCTGCGGCCGCCTCGCCTTCGTGCTGGGCGAGCTGGATGCCACCATCACCGCCTGCACGGTCGATGCGGCGGGCCGGCTCGTGGCCCAGCAGACGGTCGCCACCCTGCCGCGCGGCTTCGCGGTGCCGGAGGGCAAGCGCATCATGGCCGCCGACATCCAGCTGAGCCCGGACGGCCGCTTCCTGTATGCCAGCGAGCGCCTTGCCGAGATCCTGTCGGCCTGGCGCGTCGGCCCGGGCGGCACGCTCTCGCCCATCGGCACCGTCGCCACGGACCCGATGCCGCGCGGCTTCGCCATCGATCCCTCGGGCCGCTTCCTGCTCTGCGCCAGCCAGACCGCCGGCACGATCCGCACCTACGCCATCGACCCCGACACCGGCGCGCTCGCCTTCCTGGCCTCGACACAGGCCGGCGCCAACGCCAACTGGATCGAGTTCCTCGAAACGACCTGACCCGGACCTCCCATGCACGGCCATATCGACCCGACCAAGGAAAGCTTCGCCCTGTTCCGCGCCGACGACCGGCCAGGGCCGATCCACATGCTCAACCTGTTGCGCTTCCGCGACCGCGCCGCCTATCCCGATGGCCGCGAGGCCACCGGCGCCGAGGCCTATGCCGCCTATGGCCGCGACAGCTTCCCGGTGTTCTCGCGCCTGGGCGGGCGCATCGTCTGGCGCGGCAATTTCGAGCTGATGCTGATCGGCCCGGCCGACGAGCGCTGGGATGAGTGTTTCATCGCCGAATACCCCTCGGTTTCCGCCTTCGTGGCGATGATCCGCGATCCCGTGTATCGGGAGGCCGTGAAACACCGCCAGGCCGCGGTCCTGGACTCCCGGCTCGTCCGCATGGCGCCCGCCGCCGCCGGGGCCGGCTTCGGCGGCGGCGTCTGAATCCTGGCATGCCCGAGGTCGCGCTCCGCCCCGCCACCGCGGCCGACGCGCCTTTGCTGCGCCGCTGGGAGCGCGAGCCGCACATCATTGCCGCCCTCGGCAGCGACGGCGACTGGAACTGCTGGACCGCCCATAGGCGCCCCCGGCCGGCACACGAACAATCGGCAGCCGCCGATCAGGCCGCCTCGGCCAGCACGCCCAGTTCGAAGGTCAGCACCGGGTCCCACGCCGCCAGCGCGCCCGGCCGCCAGTAGAGTGTCTCCCAATGGCTCGCATGGGGAATGACGCGGAAGGCCGCCACCTTGCCTTCGCCGTGCAGCCAGGCCTCCAGCACCACCCAGTCGTCGCGCATGCGCGCCACCGCCAACAGCGGCCCGGATTCGAAGCGCCGCGTCGGCGGGCCGTGTTCCGCCTGGGCCAGCGGCATGCGCCGGGTCAGTTCATGCAGGGCGGAACACACACGGGAGCGGCGAAGGCGTTGCGGTGTCATGGCGCGGGCCTAGGGGCTGGAGGGGACCATCCGGCACGGCGCGGCATCCTCTCCCGATCCGGCGGCACCGGAGGAAGCGACGGGCCCCGGCACGCCGGAGACGCGGCCTTGTCCGACATTCCTCCTGTTGGGGTCAACAACTATCCGTGAAGATCCGCAACTTTTCGCGTACCTCCCGCGATCGCCTGCCTCAGAACCAGTTCGCCTTGTCCACCACGTTGCGCAGCGCGCCGCCCTCGATCATCGCCCGCGCATTGTCGCGCAGGATGGCATAGCGCCGGTCGTTCAGGTGCGGCCCGTAGCCGGCCATGTGCGGGGTGATCAGCACGCCCGGCATGGTCCACAGCGGATGGTCGGCGGGCAGCGGCTCCTGCTCGAACACGTCGAGCGCGGCGCCGGCAATCTCGCCGGCCGCCAGTGCCGCGACCAGGTCGTCCAGCTTCGTGGTCAGGCCACGGCCGATGTTGATGAAGAAGGCGCCGGGCTTCATCCGCCGGAACCGCGCCCGGTTCATGAACCCCTCGGTGGCCGGCGTGTGCGGCACCGTCAGCACCACGAAATCGGCGCGCGGCAGCAGGTCGTCCAGCGCCTCCGGGCGGTGCAGCTCCGCCACTCCGGGCGGAGGCGAATCCCGCCGAAGGTCGGTGCCGATCACCTTGATCCCGAATGCCGCCGCCAGCCGCGCCGCCTCCGCGCCGATGCCGCCGAGGCCCACGATCAGCATGGTCGCGTCCGGCAGGTGCACCACGCCGTGGTCCTCCGGCGGCTTCTTCCACTCACGCCGCGTCTGCTGCGGGATGTAGCGGTCGAAGCCGCGCGCGAAGGCCAGCACGAAGGCCATGATGTGCGCGCCGATATGGTCGTTGAAGATCTCGCGGAAATTCGTCGCCACCAGCGGATGCGCCACCAGTTCGGGGAAGTAGAACCCCGGCGGAGGGGCGGCCTGCGGCGCCTGCAGCCAGCGCAGCCTTGTGGCGCGGGCCAGCAGCGCGGGCGTCAGCGTGCCGAACACCGCGTCGGCATCGCCGATCTCCGCCTCCGCCGCCGCCATGTCCTCGGCCACCACCACCCGCGCCTCGGCCACCTCGCCGGCCAGGCGCTGCGCCCAGCCGCGCGTGATCGCCGTTTGCGGCGGCAGCATCACCAGCTTGAAGCCCCGGTTGGCACCGCTCATCCCGCCCTCCCCATCAACGCGCCAGCCGTGCCAGGATCGCGCTCCCCGCGCAAGACAGGCAGGCCAAGCCATGAAGCCGATCCTCACCCTCACGCTCAACCCTGCCGTGGACATCGCCTGCGCCACCGCGGAGGTGGTGCCCCAGCACAAGCTGCGCACCCATGGCGACCGCATGGACCCCGGCGGCGGCGGCGTGAACGTCAGCCGCGTGCTGCACGAGCTCGGCGCGGCGACGCGCGCGGTGGTGCTGTCAGGGGGGGTATTCGGCCGCCATCTCGAAACGCTGATCGCCGCCGAGGGGGTCGATGTCATCCCCGTGCCGATCGCCGGCACCACCCGCATTTCCATGACCGTGCATGACGAGCGCGCCGGCCAGGAATACCGCTTCGTCGGCGAAGGCCCGATGATCCAGCCGGCGGAGATCGAGGCCTGCCGCGCCATCCTGGCCGCGCAGGACAGCGACTGGCTGGTGATCAGCGGCAGCCTGCCGCGCGGCGTGTCGCCCGACACGCTGGCGTCCTTGGTGCGCAGCGCCCACGCCGCCAGCCGCCAGGTTGTCGTGGATACGTCCGGCCCCGCGCTGCGCGCCGCGATCGGCCAGGGCCTCGCCCTCATCAAGCCGAGCCTGCGCGAATTCGAGGAGCTTGTCGGCCGCCCCCTGCCCGACGCCGCTTCCCAGGACGAGGCGGCGCTGCGCCTGGTGCGCGAAGGGGCGGCCGCGCGCATCGCCGTCAGCCTCTCCGCCGCCGGCGCGCTGCTGGCCACCGCCGAGGGCGTGGTCCGCCGCCCGGCAATCCCGGTGCGCGCGGTCGGCACGGTCGGCGCAGGCGACAGCTTCCTCGCCGCCATGGTGCTCGCCCTCGCCCGCGGCGGGCCGCCCACCGACGCGCTGCGCTGGGGGCTGGCCGCCGGGGCCGCCGCCGTCATGGCCACCGGCACCGCCCGGCCGCGGCGCGAAACGATCGAGGCGCTGCACGCGGGAAAATGAATCTCCCCTGGAAACGTCCGCCGTTCCGCGTTTAGGCTTCCCTCCTCGCGGTCCCGTCGTCTGGGGACCGCCACAGGGAGAGCACGAAGATGCAACGCAGGAGCCTACTCACCGGCGCCGCCGCCCTCGGCGTGGCCGGCGCTACCGGACTGGCGCGCCCGGCCTACAGCCAAGCGGCGAACCGGGTGATCAAGTTCATTCCGCAGGCCAACCTCACCAGCCCCGACCCGGTCTGGACCACGGCCATCGTCACGGCCAACCACGCCCACATGGTCTTCGACCAGCTGTGGAACTTCGACGAGAGCCTGACACCGCACCCGCAGATGCTGGCCGGGGTCGAGACCTCGTCCGACGGCCTGCGCTGGCGCCTCACCCTGCGCGACGGGCTGGCGTTCCACGATGGCGAGCCGGTTCGCCCGCGCGACTGCATCGCCTCGCTGACGCGCTGGATGCGGCGCGACGGCATGGGCCAGCGCATCGCCGCACAACTGGAGGAGATGAAGCCCGTAAACGACAAGGCGTGGGACATCATCCTCAAGAAGCCGTTCCCACTGCTGCCGATGGCGTATGCCAACAACTGCCACATCATGCCCGAGCGGCTGGCGCAGACCGACCCGTTCCAGCAGATCCAGGAGATCGTCGGCAGCGGCCCGTTCCGCTTCCTGCGCGACGAATGGGTCGCCGGCTCGCGCGTGGCCTATGCCCGCAACGAGAAATACGTGCCGCGCAGCGAGAAGCCGTCGAACATGGCCGGCGCCAAGATCGTCAACATCGACCGCGTCGAGTGGCATATCACCACCGACCCGGCCACCGCGGCGGCGGCCGTCCAGACCGGCGAGATCGACTGGCTGGAGCAGCCGCTGTCCGACCTGCTGCCGGTGCTGCGCCGCGCCCGCGGCGTGGTGATCGAGCCCAAGGAGATCTTCGGCAATCTCGGCCTCGTGCGCTTCAACCATCTGCACCCGCCGTTCAACAACCAGAAGCTGCGCCAGGCGCTGCTGGCCGTCATCGACCAGAAGGACTACCTCGCCGCCGTCATGGGCCCAGACAGCGACCTGACCCAGGCCGGCGTGGGCGTGTTCACGCCCGGCACTCCGCTGGCGTCGGACGAGGCGATGGACAAGCTCAACGGCCCGCGCAACATCGAGGCCGCGAAGAAGCTGGTGGCCGAGTCCGGCTACAAGGGCGAGCGCGCCGTGGTGATGGCGCCGACCGATTTCGCGGTGATCAACGCCCTCGCGCAGGTCACGCGCGCGCTGTGCGACAAGATCGGCATCAATGTCGACTATGTCGCCACCGACTGGGGCGCGCTGGTGCAGCGCCGCGCCTCGCGCGAGCCGGTGGAGAAGGGCGGCTGGTCGATCTTCTGCACCTACGGCGACGGCTTCACCTTCTCCAACCCCGCCGTCTACACGGCGCTGTGGGGCACCGGCGAGAAGGCGTGGTTCGGCTGGCCGACCTCGCCGCGGATGGAGGCCCTGCGCGACGCCTGGTTCGACGCGCCGGACCTCCCCGCCCAGCAGAAGCTCGGCCGCGAGATGCAGAAGCTCGCCTTCGAGGAGGTGCCGTTCATCCCGACCGGGCTGTGGCGCCTGCCGATCGCCCGGCGCAGCAACGTGACCGACATCCTGGCCGGCACACGTCCGCTGTTCTGGAACCTCAAGAAGGCCTGACGCATGGCTCCCCTCTCCCGCGCGGCGCGGGGGAGGGGCCGGAAGGGAGGGGCGCCCTGCCCCTCCTATTCCTCGATCTCCACGCCCATCGCCGCGAGGTCGCGCTCCACCTCGCCGCGCCGCGCGCCGAGTTCCTCCAGCGCCAGCGCCTTCAGCCGCGCCAGGAAGCCCACCGACACCGGCCAGCCCTGGTAGTGCGTCGAATCCGCCCCTTCCTCCGACAGCTTGATGGAGCCGTCGCCGCCGCGTTCGATCATCATCTGGCAGTCGGCGGGCTCGGCCCGTTCCACGCGGGCAATCAGCGCCAGCACCTCGCCGCGCGCCTTCAGCAGCGCGTTGATCCGTTCGACATCCTTGATCTTCATCCGCGTTCTCCACCGTTGCAGCGGCGAGCCTAGGCAGCGCGGGGTGGGATCGCCTTGCCGCAGATCAAGCCAGGCTCCATTCCAGCACGGCGTTCTGCGCATGCAGCAGCCACGCCTTCGCCGCCACGACGCGGCAGGAGGAGTGGTGCATGGCGCCGGGGCTCACCTCCTGCCCGCGCGTGACCGGCGGGCAGGGCAGGAAAACCGCGCGGCTGGCATCCAGCATCGCCTCCGTGACCTGCCAGCGGATCAGCGCGGCGGGGTCGCCATCGGCGGGCCAGCAATCGGTGATGATCACGTCGGCATCGCGCAGTTCGCCCAGGTCCGCGCTGGCGCGCAAGCCGGGCGCGGGGGCGGCATGCCATTCGGGCGGGCCCACCTGCACCACCTCGATCGGCAGCACCGCCGCCGCCTCCACCCAGGAGGCGAGGATGTTCGCCATCGGCGCCACCGCGGCCAGCTTCATCGGCCGCAGCCCGCCCCAGAGATCGGCCAGGAAGGCGAGGTCGCCCAGCGTTTCGCACGGATGGTTCTGGCGCGTGCGGGCGTTGATCACCGGGGCCTTGGCGGCGGCGGCCAGCGCGCGCAGGGCGGCGAGGCTGGGCGTGCGGATGGCGATGGCGTCCACCCAGTTGTCGAGATAGGCGGCGAGGTCCGGCACCGCCTCCTTTCCGGCCAGCGTCACCGGCGCCCGCGCACAGAGGCCGCCCATCGCCGCGATGCCCAGTTCGAACGCCGTCGTGTTGCGCCAGCCGCCATCGTCCACCACCAGCGCCACCCGCCGGCCGGACAGCCGCTGGGGCATCCGGCGCGCGATCCAGCCATCGCGCAGGCTTCGGGCGCGATCCAGCAGCGCCAGGATCGTCGGCGCCGGCAGCTCGTCCAGCGCCAGCAGGTCGCGTGTCGGCTCGGTCATCGCCCGATCCTTCCCGCCGCCGCGCCGGGCCGCAAGCCCTTGGCAGCAGCCGCCATCGCGTCGATCATGCCGCACCTGCCGCAGGAGCCAGACGTGCCCCCATCCGTCACCGTCTTCGCCGCCCAGAAGATCGTCACCCTCAACCGCTCGCTGCCCGCCTGCACCCATGTCGCGGTCAGCGACGGGCGCATCCTGGGCTATGGCGGCGCGGAGATCGCGGACGCGTTCGGGGCGACGATCGACGACCGCTTCGCCGGCAAAACCATCATCCCCGGCTTCGTCGAAGGCCACGGCCACGCCGCCGACGGCATCGTCTGGCGCAAGCCCTATGTCGGCTACTACAAGCGCACCTCGCCCGAGGGCCAACCCGCCGGCGGCTTCAAGTCCATCGCCGAAGTCGTGGCGCACCTGAAGGCCGAAGCGGCGAAGCTGCCCGACCCCACCACGCCGCTGACCGCCTGGGGCTTCGATCCGATCTACTTCGAAGGCCGGCGCATGACCGCCGCCGACCTCGATGCCATCTCGTCGGAACGCATGATCATCATCGGCCACGTCTCCGGCCACATCATGAACGTGAACTCCAAGGTGCTGGAGGCGGCCGGATTCTCGCGCGACAGCAACCTCGACGGCCTGCTGCGCGACGAGTCCGGCAACCTGACCGGCGAACTGCTCGGCCCCGCCGTCATGGGCCGCGCCGCGCGCGTCACCGGCGATGCCGGGCTGATGCGCGCCATGGACGCCGCGGCCTACCGCACCTACGGCCAGATCGCGCGCCGCGTCGGCGTCACCACCTCGACCGACCTGTCCAACGCGCTCACCCCCGCCATCGTCGACGCCCTGCTCACCGCCACCGGCGAGGCCGACTATCCGATCCGCATCGTGCCCGCCATGCAGCAGCGCGAATACGCCGTGCCCGATGGCCTTGCCCGCATCGCGGAGCTGCGTCGCATGTCCACCGACAAGGTGCATTTCGGCATGGTCAAGATCGTGGTCGACGGCTCGATCCAGGGCTTCACCGCCCGCCTGCGCTGGCCCGGCTACCACAACGGCGCGCCGAACGGCCTGTGGTATGTCGCCCCGGCCGAACTCGAAGCCATCGTCGAGGCCTACCACACCGCCGGCGCCCACCTGCACATCCACACCAACGGCGACGAGGCCGCCGAGCTGGCCACCGAAATGGTCGGCCGCGCCATCGCCAGGCATCCCCGCCGCGACCACCGCCACACCCTGCAGCATTGCCAGATGGCCGATGCCGCCACCTTCCGCCGCATGGCCACCAACGGCATGTGCGTGAACCTGTTCGCCAACCACATCTACTATTGGGGCGAACAGCACCGCGCCATCACCATGGGCCCGTCGCGGGCACTGCGCCTGGACGCCTGCGCCACCGCCCTGGCCGAAGGCGTGCCGCTCGCCATCCACTCCGACACGCCGGTGACGCCCGTCGACCCGCTGTTCACCATGTGGTGCGCCGTGAACCGCCTCACGCCCACCGGCCGCGTCCTCGGCGCGGACGAGCGCATCACCCCGCTCCAGGCGCTGCACGCCGTCACCCTCGGCGCCGCCTACACGCTGAAGCTCGACCACGCCATCGGCAGCATCGATGTCGGCAAGTTCGCCGACTTCGCCGTGCTGGACAGCAACCCGCTGACCGTCGCGCCCGAAGCCATCAAGGATATCGGCGTCCACGCCACCGTCCTCGGCGGCCGCGTCTTCGCCAAGCAGTGAGCGCGAGCCTTCCGCTCACCTCGGTCAACGGAAGCGTTCCGTTGACCGTCATCGGCGGCTTCCTCGGCACCGGCAAGACCACCCTGGTCAACCACCTGCTGGCCACCGCTGAACGCCGCTGGGGCGTGCTGGTCAACGATTTCGGCGCCGTCAACGTCGACGCCGCCCTGATCGCGGAATCCGGCAGCGACAGCGTGGCCCTGGCCAATGGCTGCGTCTGCTGCGCCATGGGCGACGACCTCGGCGACGCGCTGGCCCGCCTGATCGCCCGCACCCCCGCGCCGGAGCACATCATCATCGAGGCCAGCGGCGTCGGCGACCCCTGGCGCATCGCCCAGCTCGCACTGATCGAACCCGGCTTTTCCCTCGAACCCCTCGTCGTCCTGGCCGACGCCACCGCCCTGCCCGCCCAGCTCGCCGACCGCTGGATCGCCGACACGGTGCGCACCCAGCTCGACCATGCCGAGCTGTTTCTCCTCACCAAGTCCGACCTCGCCGCCCCCGCGCCGGCCGCGGCAATCCTCGCCACAGCCCGGCCCGGCACCCCGATCCGCCGCATCACCGATGGCCGGATCGCCGCCGCCGACCTGACCTTTCCCGTCGATCCGCTCACCCGCCCCCGCCCCAGCCGCTTCGCCGCCGACAGCGCCCCCCACCCGTTCCGCACCTGGCACTGGCGCCCCGCGCGCCCGATCGACCGCGACCGCCTCCGCCCGGTCCTCGAAGCCCTCCCCCCATCCGTCCTGCGCCTCAAGGGCATCGCCACCTTCGCGCCCGACACGCGCCTCGTCCTGCAATACGCCGCGCGCCGCTGGTCCTACACGCCCGCCGAAACCCGCCCCGACACCGGCCTCGTCGTGATCGGCACCCCCGACCTGCCCGACGCCGCGACCCTCCAGGCAGTGTTCGACGCCACGCTCGCATGCTGACGGAGATCGACCTCTCGCCCGCCGCCTGGGCCGCGGCCATCGGCGCCATCCTGTTCGCCGCCATCCTGCGCGGCTTCACCGGCTTCGGCTTCGCACTGGCCGCCGTGCCGCTCGCCAGCCTGGTGCTGCCGCCCTCGCGCACCGTCGCCGCCATCCTCGTCATGCAGCTCGGCATCGGCCTGCGCGACTGCATCATGGAATGGCGCCAATCCGACCGGCCCGGGATCGCCCGCCTCACCGCCGGCGCCATCATCGGCCTGCCGGTCGGCGTCGCCGCCCTCGCCCTCACCCCCGCGCCGATCGTGCGCGCCGTCCTCGGCGTCATGGTCTTGGCCGCCGTGGCGCTCACCTGGAAACCCCGCCCGGCGCACCACCGCCCCACCACCGCCATCACCGTCGCCACCGGCTTCGTGTCCGGCATCTTTCACGGCTTGGCCGCCATGGCCGGCCCCCCGGCCGTCGCCTACTACCTGGCCTTCGAACGGCGCCTGCCGGTGATGCGCAGCTCGCTCATGGTCTACTTCCCCATCGTTTCCCTGCTCGGCCTGCCGATGGTCTGGGCCGCCGGCCTGCTCGACGCCCCGGCCCTGGTCCTCGGCATCCTCGGCATGCCCTTGATGGTCGCCGGCGGCTGGCTCGGCGCCTGGGCCTTCAGCCGCTTCGCCGCCCGCTCCTACCGCCCGCTCACCCTGGCCGCCCTGCTCTTCACCGCCGCCGCCTCCCTGGCGCGCGCGGCGCTTGACATCGGAAGGTAAGCAAGCATGTTCTTTTTTGAAAAAAAGAACCAAAAAACTTTCCCCCATTTGCTCCGAGTTCAAACAGGGCAACGCCGCGTAAACGGATAGAAAGTCTTTTTTGCTTCTTTTTTCTTCAGAAAAAAGAAGACCTTCCTTCTCTGGAGCACATCATGCCGAAACGCCACCGCGTCGCCATCGTCGGAACCGGCATCGGTGCCGCCCACCTCAAGGGCTTCCTCGCCAACCCCGACCGCTTCGAGGTCGCCGTCATCTGCGGCCGGGACCCGGCCCGCACCGCTGCCCTCGCCGCCCAGGCGCCCGGGGCGGAAACCCATCTCGGCCTCGACGACGCCCTCCTCTCCCGCCCCGACCTCGACATCATCAGCATCTGCACCCCGCCCGACCAGCACCTCGGCCCCGCCATCCGCGCCCTGGAAGCCGGCCGCCACGTCATCCTGGAAAAGCCCCTGGTCGCCTCGCTCGCCGAGATGGACGCGCTCGCCGCCGCCATCGCCCGCACCGGCCGGATCCTGATGCCGATCTTCCAGGCCCGCTTCGGCAACGGCCTCGCCCAGGCGAAGCACGTCCTGGCCAGCGGCAGGGCCGGCCGCATCCATGTCGCCACCGCCGAAACCCACTGGTACCGCGGCCCGGCGTACTATGCGACCCCCTGGCGCGGCACCATCGCCCACGAACTCGGCGGTGCCTTCATCACCCACGCCATCCACCTGCACGACATGCTGACCCACCTCCTCGGCCCGGTCCGCAGCGTCAGCGCCCTGGTCGCCACCCGCGTGAACCCGATCGAAACCGAAGATACCGGCGCCGTCGCCCTGGAAATGGCATCGGGCGCGCTGGTCACCCTCTCCGTCACCCTCGGCTCCCCCCAGCCCAGCTCCCGCCTGCGCATCGTCGCCGAGCACGTCACCATCACCTCCGGCGACGCCCCCGCCATCACCGCCACCGCCCCCTTCCACTTCGCCACCCGCGACACCACCGACCGCGCCTGGCTGGACAGCCTCATCGCCGGGGCCCCCACCGGCCCCGAAGGCTTCGCCGAACAATTCCGCCGCTTCGCGAACACGCTCGACCACGGCGCCCCGCTGCCGGTCACCATGGAAGAAGCCCGCCACTCCCTCGAACTCGCCACCGCCATCTACCACTCGTCGAAATCCGGCCAGCGCGTCACCCTGCCGCTCCCCCCCAGCCACCCCGCCTACCACGGCTGGGCCCCCGACCTAGCTAGATGATCGATCTTCGCCGATGAGCCACGCCCGCCGCATCGCCCGCTACTACGCCTGGCTCGACCGCCTGACCCAGCTCAACGTCATGCGCGACGAAACCGGCAGCCAGGCCCAGCCGATCCACCGCGCCCTGCGCGATCCCGATGGTGGCCCCGCCAGCCCCGCCACCATCCACCGCCTGATCCTCGACGCCGTCCCGCTGCCCGAAAACCCCCGCATCCTCGACGCCGGCTGCGGTTACGGCGCCACCGCCTTCGACCTCCAGCCACAAACCGGCGGCACCTGGCTCGGCATCACCCTCAGCCCCATCCAGGTGCAGCGCGCCACCGCCGAAGCCGACCGCCGCGCCCTCTCGCCGCACATCCGCTTCGCCCTGCAAAGCTACGACGATCCCCTGCCCGGCCCGTTCGACTTCGCCGTCGCCATCGAATCCCTCATCCACAGCACCAACCCCGCCGCCAGCATCGCCAACATCGCGACCAGCCTCGCCCCCGGCGGCCACCTCGCCATCGTCGACGACATGCCCGAACCCGACCTCGCCCCCGAGGACCAGGCCGACCTCGCCCTGTTCAAGCGCATGTGGCGCTGCCCCGTCGCCCCGCCCGCCCCCGCCTGGCGCGCCGCCCTGGCCGCAGCGGGCCTCACGATCACCCACGAGCAGGACCTCACCCCCCTCATCCTCCTGGGCAACCCCGAAGACCTGCGCGCCATCCGCGCCCGCCAGCAACGCCGCGCCTTCTGGCTCGGCCTCGTCGGCGCCGGCCTGCGCGAACAGGCGGATATCGGCGGGCGCACGCTGGAACTGCTGCACCTCAAGGGGGCGGTGCGCTACAGGCTTATGGTGGCAAGGAAGGAAGCGGTTCTTTTTTGAAAAAAAAGAACCAAAAAACTTTCTGTCCATTTGCCCCACGGCAACCCCTCAACCACGGATAAAAATGGATAAAAAGTCTTTTTGCTTCTTTTTCTTCAGAAAAAGAAGATTCTTACTTCGTCACTTCCCCCAACCACTCCATCAGCGAAGGCGTGAAAACCCCCTCCGCATCCCAATTCAGCAGATGCCGCGCGTGCTCCACCAACACCAGCCGCGCCCCCGGGATCCCCGCCACGATCAGCTCCGCGTCCTCCACCGTCGTCCCGGGGTCTTCCTCCCCCGCCCAGATCCGCACCGGCCGCGGAAACGCCCGCAGCTTGCCGCACACATCGAGCTCCCCGATCGCCAGGCACGCGCCAACGTAGCCTTCCATCGAGGTGCCCTGGATCATCTCCCGCACCAGCGCCACCCCATCCGGCCGCGCCCGTCGAAACCGCCGCGTCAGCCACCGCTCCAGCATCGGCCCTTCCACGGCGGAGAAGTCGCCGCTGTCGCGCACCTCCTGCGCCCGCGCCGCCCAGGCCGCCTGGGTTCCGAACGGCGGCCGGCACGTCGTCGCCACCAACGCCAGGCTCGCCACCAACTCCGGCCGCCGCACCGCCAGCACCTGCGCCGTCATGCCGCCGAGCGACAGCCCGACCACATGCACCGCCCCCAGCCCGAGCTGGTCGATCAGCCCCGCCAAATCGTCCGCCAGCATCTCCACCGAATACGGCGCCGGGACCGCCTCCGACTTGCCATGCCCGCGCACATCGTAGCGCAGCACGCGGTAGCGCGCGGTCAACGCCGCCATCTGCGGCGCCCACATGCGGAAGTCGGTGGACAACGAGTTGGACAGCGCCACCACCGGCGCGCCCTCTCGCCCCTCCAGCTCGTAGTGCAGTTGCGCGCCGTTGACGGTGAGATGCGGCATGGCGGCTAGCCTCCCGCTTCCTTGCGGAGTTCGGAAAACGTCTCGCTCGCCACGATCAGCGCCTCGCGCACGAACGGCAGCCCGACATAGACGGAGAGATGCAGCATCGCCTCCGTCAGCTCCTCCTCGGTCCAGCCCTGGTTGCGCGCCATGCGCAGATGCACCTTCAGCTCCGGATACCGCCCCGTCGCCGTGTCCGACACCACGCAAACCAGCGCCCGCGTCTTCAGGTCCAGCCCCGCCCGCGTCCACACCGACGCGAACGCGATGTCGGTCGCCAGTTCGCGGAACTTCACCATGATCGGGTCGGCGTAGAGCGTCTCGTTCAGCTTCTGCGCATAGCCCTCGCCCATCAGCTTCGCGCGCATTTCCGTGCCCTTGGCACGCAGGCTTTCGTCACTCATCACGCCACTCCCATTGCAGGTTGAGGGGAAGCCGGCCGGCTGCGCCGCAGCAGCAGCACGGCAATGACCACGTTCACCAGGTTCCACGCGAACCCGTTCGCGAATGCCGCCCGGTACGAGCCGGTCAGGTCGAAGATCGCGCCCGACATCCAGCCGCCCAGCGCCATCCCCAGGATCGTCATCATCAACACGATGCCGACGCGCGTGCCCGCCTCCCGCGCCGGGAAATACTCCCGCACGATGATCGCGTAGGAGGGGATGATCCCCCCCTGGAACAGCCCGAACAGCGCCGACACCACATACAGCGACGTCAGCCCGTCGAAGATGAAATACAGCACCAGCGCGAAGGCCTGCAGCACCGAGCCCAGCAGCAGCGTCCACAACCCGCCGATCCGGTCCGCGATCCACCCGGTCGCCAGCCGGCTGATCACCCCGAACCCGAACATCAGCGACAGCATCTCGGCCCCGCGCGCCACCCCGTACCCGAGGTCGCCGCAGTACGCCACGATATGCACCTGCGGCATCGACATCGCCACGCAACACATCACGCCGGCGACGCACAGCAGAACCATCATCCGGTCCGGCGAAATCCCCCGCAGCACCACCCCATGCGCCTGCCCCGCCACCACCGGCGCATGCGCCGGCGGCCGCCGCCGCACCAGCAACGACATCGGGATCAGCACCGCGGCGCAGACCAGCCCGATCACGATATGCCCCGTGCGCCACCCGATCGTGTCGATCATCAGCTGCACCACCGGCGGCCAGATCGCGGCGGCCAGGTAGTTCCCCGCCGCACTGATCGCCACCGCGATGCCCCGGTTGCGGATGAACCACCGCGACGAATCCGCCATCAACGGCCCGAACACCGCCGACGACCCCAGCAGCCCGATCGGAATCGCATGCGCCGCGGTGAACACCCACAAATTCGGCGCCATCCCGGCGATCACATACCCGATGCCGAGGCACGCCCCGCCGATCGCCACCGGTAGCGCCACCCCGAACCGATCGGCCAGCCGCCCCATCAGCACACCGCCAAGCGCAAACCCGATCGTCACCATCGTGAACGGCAGCGAGGCATCCGCCCGGTCCAGCCCGAACTCCTGCTGGATCGACGGCAGCACCACCACCGCCGACCACATCCCCACCCCGCCGATCGTCCCCAGCACCAGCGCCAGCCCCAGCCGCATCCAGGCGTAGGGCGAGTCCTCCACGCCGGAGGGAGCGACGTTCACTCCCACGCGCTCACTCCCACCCTGGCGGCGCCACGAACCCGCGCCACCCCTTCTCCAGCATCCCGGCGACGGCGATCGTCGTCCGGTCCTCATACATCCCGCCCAGGATCTGCACCCCGAACGGCAGCCCCTCCTTGCTGATCCCCAGCGGCGCCACACTCCCCGGCAGCAGGTAGAAGCTCGCCAGCCCCGCCCAGAACATCTGGTCGGTCACCGGCACCATCTTCCCGTTCACCTCGATCACCCGCTCATGCCGCTCGCCCGCCTGGTCATGCGGGAACGCCGGCGAGGCCGCCTGCGGGCACAGCAGCACATCCCAGTCCCCGAAGAATCGCTCCCACTCAAGCCGCATCTTCTGCCTGACCTCGTTCCTCTGCAGGAACTCCCGATGCGTCATCGAAATCCCGGTCGCCATCTGCGCCACATAGGCCGGCGTCTCCGCCCCGATCGCCTCGCGCGCCTTGCGCCACCGCTCCGCACCGGCATCGTCGAGCCCAACCGCCGTCGTCGCCCGCAGCATCTCGATATACAGCCGGTTCCCCTCCGCGAGGTCGAACCCCGGCCGCGCCGTCATGCTGACCTTCGCCCCCTCCTTGCGCAGGAACTTCGCCAGCCGCTCCAACTCCGCCTGCATCTCCTCGTCCACATCCGAGCACGGATGCGCCGTCATCACCGCCACCCGCAGCCCGGCGAACCCCTTCGCCCGCGCCGCCGGCAGCTTCAACTGCCACGCCCCCTCGCTCCCGTCCCACCCCGCCATCACATCCAGCCCGATCGCCAAATCCTCCGCCGAGCGCGCCAACGGCCCCACCACCGCCATGTCCAGCTCGTCCACATTGCCGAAGATCGTATGCCCCGTCTGCGGGCAGATCCCATAGGTCGGCTTGTGCCCGAACACCCCGCAGAAATGCGCCGGATTGCGGATCGAGGCGCCGATGTCGCTCCCCGTCTCCATCCCCGTCAGCCCCGCCGCCAACGCCGCCGCCGACCCGCCCGAAGACCCGCCCGGCACGCGCGCCGGATCCCACGGATTGCCCGTCGTCCCATACACCGCGTTGAAGCTCTGCCAGTCCGCCAGGTTCAACGGCACGTTGGTCTTGCCGAACAGCACCGCACCGGCCGCCCGATACCGCGCCACCGTCACCGAATCCACCTTCGCCCGATGCTCCTTCAGCGCCGGATTGCCCCAGGTCGTCGGCAGCTCCACGGCGTCAAAGCTCTCCTTGATCGTCATCGGCACGCCGTGCAGCTTGCCGACCCCCCCCTTGCCCCGGTCGCGGTCCAGCGCCGACGCCTGCTTGCGCGCCCGCTCGAAGTCGCGCACCACCACCGCATTGAGCCGCCCGTCCAGCCGCTCGACGCGCGCGATGTAGTGCTCCAGCAGCTCCCGCGCGCCGATCGCGCCCTTGCGCACCAGCGCCGCCTGGCGCTTCGCTGACAGGAAAGTCGGGTCCATTTCGCGCGTCTCCTCCGGCACTTCGCCCCACTCTGGCGCGGTCCGCGCGGCGTGGCCAGAGCAGGAAGGAAAGCATGTTCTTTTTTGAAAAAAAGAACCAAAAAACTTTCTTCCCTTTGCACCGAGACGGACATGTTCAGCACGGCGCAAATGGATAAAGTCTTTTTGCTTCTTTTTCTTCAGAAAAAGAAGGCGCTTCCTTCCTCCCCTTCCGTCCCGGCGAATCCCCCCCTAGGCTCGCCCCCGCAACCAAGGGAGCCCAGCCAATGATCCACGTCCTCGCCATCATCACCGCCCAGCCCGGCAAGCGCGACGCCATCCTCGCCGAGTTCCGCGCCAACATGCCCGCCGTCCACGCCGAGAAGGGCTGCATCGAATACCAGCCGGTCATCGACGTGGAGAATTTCGGCGCCATCCAAACCCCCCTCGGCCCCGACACCTTCGTCGTCGTCGAGAAGTGGGAAACCGCCGACGACCTCAAGGCCCACGGCGCCGCCCCCCACATGGCCGCCTACGCCGCGAAAACCCGCCCGATGGTCGCCAGCCGCACCATCCACGTGCTCAAGACCGCCTGAACCCGGACCGCCGACAATGGACGCTGCCGCCCGCCTGCCTCGCACTCGCCTTCTCGACGCCGACGAGCCCTCCCCCGTCCTGCTCCACCCGCCCGGGCTGGCGCCGGACGACTGGGCCGCGGGCGGCAGCCCCTTCCTCCTCGCCGCCGACCACGCCGGAAAACGCCTGCCCCGCAAGCTCGGCGACCTCGG
The DNA here is from genome assembly GCA_945897825.1 of Asaia bogorensis. Lineage (GTDB taxonomy): Bacteria > Pseudomonadota > Alphaproteobacteria > Acetobacterales > Acetobacteraceae > CAMDGX01. The sequence goes on from CAMDGX010000029.1 coordinate 38,350, forward strand.
CATCCCCGAGTCCGAACTCGCCCGCCACATCGGCTGGGACATCGGCATCTGGCGCACCACCACCCACCTCGCCGACCTGCTCGGAACGCTGGCCATCGGCCAAGCCTATTCGCGCCTGGTCATCGACTGCAACCGCAATCCCGCCTGGCCCAGCGCCATCCCGGCCATCAGCGAAAGCACCGAAATCCCCGGCAACGCCAACCTGCCCCCCGAGGCCCGCGCCGCCCGCATCGCCGAGATCCACGCCCCCTACCACGCCGCCCTGGCCGGCCTCGTCGCCGCCCGCATCGCCGCCGCCCGCCCCCTCCTCTTCGTCGCCATGCACAGCTTCACGCCTGTGTACAAGGGCACCGCCCGCCCCTGGCACGCCGGCGTGCTGTTCGACGAAGCCGACCTCCGCTCCCTGCCCCTCGCCCACGCCATGCTCGACCTCCTGCACGCCGAACCCGGCCTCGTCACCGGCGCCAACGAGCCCTATGTGCTCTCCGCCAGCTCCGACCACTCGGTGCCCACCCACGCCCAGGCCAACGAAATCCCCTACCTGGAGCTGGAAATCCGCCAGGACCTGATCGCCGAGCCCGCCGGCCAGCGCGAATGGGCCGAGCGCCTCGCCCGGCTCATCCCCCAGGCCTGGGCCCGTTTCGCGGCCTGACCGGCCCCGCCGTTTCGCTTCATATCGTTAATATCGCCAGGCCGACGGCGGCACCCCGCGCCGGGCGCCGCCGCGCGGCGTGCCGCCTCGCGCGAATCGTTTCAAATTTCTTCATTCCGCGCGCCCCGGCGTGCCATTTTGGTAAACATGTTCATCGATTTCGGCGCATGATTTGTATAAATATTACTTTCTTCATATACATGGATTATTGACGCCGATTCACGATCTTTTCTCGTGCGTACAGACCTTTGACGACCCTTGTATTGGCGCAACGCTTCCTCCCGAGGCGCCCGCCCCTGGCGCCAGCCAGCCAAGGAAACTTCACCATGCCCGATGTCACAGTCGCCGGCGCCGGCGGCGCCACCGTCACCCTCTCCTTCGACTCCGCCGCCAACACCGCCCTCGCCCAATCCCTCGCCGGCGCCATCACCCAGGGCGTGCTGAACGGCACCCTCGCCGCCGCCAGCAGCAAGGCCGGCCTGCCGCCCCCGGTCCCCGCCGGCAAGACCGGCCATTGGGTCCAGGAAACCAACGGCGCCACCTTCCTGCCCAACGACTACGCCGCCATCGTCAGCACCTCCAAGAAGGCCACCCTCTTCGGCACCGGCGAGGAAAACGCCACCGTCCTGGCCTCGGGCGGCCTCACCTTCTTCGCCGGCGGCGGCTCCGGCACCGTCGTCGCCGGCGGCGGCAACAACCGCATCGTCATCCCCGACCCCACCAACGGCGCCTGGTCCATCAACACCGGCAACGGCGACGACACCATCCAGGCCCTCGGCGCCGGCGACGACACCATCCGCGCCGGCGGCGGCCGCAACACCATCCAGCTCGGCGGCGGCAACGACCAGGTCATCTCCGAAGGCCGCGACCGCATCGTCCTCGGCGCCGGCAGCGCCACCATCGTCGCCACCGGCAACGGCAAGCAGGAGGTCTGGGGCGGCAGCGGCAAGCTCTTCTTCGTCGGCGGCGAAGGCCCCGCCACCGTCTTCGGCGGCACCGGCAGCGCCACCATCTACGGCGGCGAGGGCAAGAACGAGTTCCACGGCGGCACCGCCGGCAACAACGTCATCTTCGCCGGCTCCGGCCGCGCCACGGTCTTCGCCGGTGGCGACGGCGACGAGCTCTACGCCGAGGGCGAGGAGAAGCAGGAGCTGCACGCCGGCGCCGGCGCCACCACCCTGTTCGGCGCACTTGCCGGCGGCGACAACATGTTCCACGCCGGCACCGGCGACACCATGATCACCGGCGGCTGGGGCAACGACACCTTCGTCGGCGGCCTCGGCGACTCCACCATCATGGGCGGCCCCGGCCAGGACATCTACAAGTTCATCGACGGCCTCAGCGGCGGCGACGACATCATCCACGGCTTCGGGGCCGACGACGCGATCCTGCTCAAGGGCTACGGCAGCGGCGCCATCGACGACGCCCTCGCCTCCCAGGTCCAGGTCGGCGGCGGCGTCCAGATCACCCTGGCCGACAGCACCACCGTCACCTTCATGGGCCTCAACCTGCTCACCAAGTCCGACTTCACCAACGGCGGCTGCTGACCATGCGCGCCCTCCTCGCCGCCCCCCTGGCCCTCGCCCTCCTCGCCGCCCCGGCCAGCGCCGCCCTCACCACCTCCCACACCGGCACCCTGGCCACCGACGACGAGATCCAGTTCGTCCCCCTCGTCCTCGACGGCCCCGCCTTCGTCACCCTCGTCTCTCACTCCTACGCCGGCGGCACCAACGCCGCCGGCCAGACCATCCCCCGCGGCGGCTTCGACATCGTGCTCAGCATCTTCGACCCCGCCGGCACCCTGCTCGCCGCCAACGACGACGGCGGCGCCGACGTGCCCGTCGACGCCATCACCGGTGCCGCCTTCGACAGCTTCCTCGCCCTCACCCTGCCCGCCGGCACCTACACCATCGCCGTCTCCCAGTTCGACAACGAAGCCCTCGGCCCCACCCTGGCCTCCGGCTTCCTGCGCACCGGCGACTTCACCACCGCCTTCGGCTGCACCGACGCCCAGCCCATGTTCAACGACGTCTCCGGCGCCCCCGGCTGCGGCCGCACCGGCGCCTGGGCCTTCGACGTGGTGGCCGATATCCCCGAACCCGCCTCCGCCCTCCTCCTCGCCGCCGGCCTCCTCGGCCTGGCCACCACCCGCCGCCCCCACCGGTAGCCCCGCCTCCCGCCCTGCGCTACGCTCCCCCCAGCCGAAACCCGGGGGGAGCCACCGCATGACCGCCTACACCTTCGAACACATCCACCTGCGCAGCCCGGACCCCGACGCCACCGCCGACTGGTTCGGCCACATGTTCGGCGCCGAGGTCATCCGCTCCACCGTCGCCGGCAGCCCCCGCGTCGACGTCCGCCTCGGTGGCATGGACATCTTCATCGCCCCCGCCGGCACCGCCGCCGCCGCCCCCGCCCACCCCCACCAGGGCCTGGACCATTTCGGCCTGCGCGTCCCCGACCTCGACGCCGCCATCGCCGACCTCAAGGCCAAGGGCGCGGTCTTCACCATGGAAGCCACCAACCTGCGCCCCGGCCTGCGCATCGCCTTCCTCGCCGGCCCCGAGGACGTCTCCATCGAACTCCTCCAGCGCGACTAGGAGTCCCCCATGAACGATATGCAAACCTCCCCCGGCAAAACCATCGTCACCCACGCCGCCGACGCCAGCTACGACCGCGGCCTGCGCGCCTTCTTCGAATACCGCCACCTCGGCATCCCCCAGGCCACCGAAGGCAAGTTCGGCGCCCACGTCATCCGCGCCATCCCCGACACCCACAGCCAACCCCAATGGCACCTGCACGAGCTGGACTTCCAGTTCGTCTACATCCTCAAGGGCTGGGTCGAATTCGAATACGAAGACGCAGGCTTCGTCCGCCTCGAAGCCGGCAGCTCCGTCCTCCAGCCGCCCCGCATCAAACACCGCGAAATCCGCCACAGCGACGATATCGAAATCCTCGAAATCACCTCGCCGGCGGAGTTCGTGACGAAGGTCGTCGAAGCACCGTAGGAAGCAAGGCCAGGGCTCTGCCCTGGACCCGGCAGGGGGCCGAGCCCCCTGCACCCTCTGCCTGCCGTGTCATCGGCTGCATAAGAGACGTAGTCGCAACATGTTACTTCGGGTATATGTTTAGGAGGACACTGAACTGAGGATGCATAGGCAATGTCGGATTCACTCGTTGAACAAGTACGCTTGTCGCTGCTGCGTGTTCAGCAATTCGACGTGCGCTCGCTTGCTCAGACTGGACGACTCGGATCTGAATTGAACTTTGAAGAGGCGGTACAACCCGCTTCACGCATAGCGAATCTGTTTCGACAGATACCCGATCAGTATCTTTCCGAATTTCCGGACACGCATCTAAACGATATACGCAACGAATCAAATTCGTTTTATAATTTGCTCGAAGAAATTACAAAATTTGACGTCAGCTCAAGCGATGCATTTGGAAGACGCCAAAATTATATTAACACTATGAATCAAAACTATACGAATTATTTCAATAAACTGAACTCTGTTATATCTTATGGCTCTTCCCGCCTGAAAGATTATTCAGCGCTTGAGCGAGATGCACGCTCTGCAATGCAGGCCGCCAAGGACCGCGCTGAAGAGATTGCCCAAGTTCTAGATGTTCATCGAGCCGATGCTGAACGAATTCTAAGCGATGTTCGAAAGACTGCTGCTGAACAAGGGGTTTCACAACAAGCCGTCTATTTTCGGGATGAAAGCATAAACCACGAAGAAGAAGCTACGACTTGGCAGAAACGAACTCTTATAGTTGCTGAATCTTTAGTTATTTATGCTGCATTCTCCGCATTCTTACACAAATTAGATTTCATCAAGCCAGAAAATATGTACGAGACAATACAGCTTGGCATCAGTAAATTTTTGATTTTTTCTGTTATTGCGTATATATTGTTTCTCTGCGCCAAGAATTTTCTTTCTCATAAGCACAACTCTGTCGTGAATAAACATAGACAGAATGCCCTCCTCACATTTAAGGCATTGACAGACGCCGCACTTGGCGAAGAGCGGCGAGATATCGTCTTGACGTATGCAGCAGCGTGTATTTTTTCTCCTCAGGACACAGGTTACATCAAGCCAGGTAGCAACAACGAACTCCCAAGCAACATTATACAGTCTATACCTAAAATATCGTCGTCCTCTAGCCAAACTGGGGCCTGAGAATGCTGAGTTTCATTCCACTTGAGCCGCTTACAGTACCCCTCTATATTCTTTAATCGCCTTCACCAGCAGGTCATGCGGCAACGCATGGATCACCCGCCCGTCCCGCCCGTGCATCGTCTCCGCCGCGCACATCGCGTTGAGGATGGCTTCTTCCGTCGCTTCCGCCGCCGCCTGGAACAGGTTGGTCATCGCTTCCGGCGCCAGCATCTTCACATCGCTCACCGGATCGCCCTGCCGCACCCGGTTGCCCGTCGAGAACGCGATGAAGATATCCCCGCTCCCGTTCCCGCCAATGCCGCCCACCCACGCCAACCCCGTCGTCGCCCGCCGCGCCAGCCGCTGGCACTGGATCGGCAGCAGCGGCGCATCCGTCGCCAGCACCACGATGATGCTCCCCGCTTCCCTGGGAACCGTGCGATGCGTCGGCACGACATCGGGCCCGATCATCCGCCCCACCGGCACCCCGTCCACCCGGAACAGCTCGCGCGACCCGTAGTTGCTCTGCACCAGCGCGCCGACCGTCCACCCGTCCACCACGCGCGACGCCGTTCCCGTGCCGCCCTTGAACTCGTGCGTGATCATCCCGGTCCCGCCGCCGACACTCCCCTCCGGCACCGGCCCCGACTGCGCCGCCTCGATCGCCTGGATCGCCAGGTCCATCGTCACCGGAAACCGCTCGCTCTCCGAAAGCCACCCGTCATAGGTCTCGGCGGCCACCGGCAGGTGGAAATTCTGCGTCGCCCCCGCCTTCAGCGCGGCGGCCGAGATCGCATCGCGCACGATCCCCACGCTCCAGGTATTGGTGATGCAGATCGGCGCCCCCAGCAGCCCCTGCTCGGCGATCCACGGAATCCCCGTCATCTCGCCGTTGCCGTTGAAGGAATGCGTGCCGGCGAAGCAGTATTCCTGCCAGATCTCCTCCCCCCGCGGCCAGATCGCCGTCACCCCGGTCCGCACCACATGCGGCGCATCGGCGACCAGCGTCGCCACCCCCACCTTCACCCCGGCCACGTCGGTGATCGCATTCCACCGCCCGGTCGGCAGCAACCCCGTCGAAATCCCCAAGTCCCGAAGCCGCGCCCGCGCCATCCCGATTGCCTCCGCCATGCCGATCCTGCCCGATCTTCCCCCAACGGCCGCACGCTGGCCAGCACCCGCCGCCTGCTTTTCAGGAACCGGCGCAGTGGCTAGGGTCGCAAATCAAGGGAGAGGGCCAATGCTGAACTACATCACGATCGGCGCCAACAACCTGGAGCGCTCGGGTCGCTTCTACGCCGCGATCCTCGTACCGCTCGGCTACACCACGAACGAGTTCCCCACCGGCATCGAGTTCGCCCCGGCGCAGCCGAACGGCGCCGGCACCGTCTACGTCACCAGGCCGTTCGACGGCGCGGAAGCCACCGTCGGCAACGGCTCCATGGCGGCCTTCCAGGCGCCGACGCGCGCACTGGTGCGAAGCCTCCACGCCGCAGCCCTCGCCGCCGGCGGCACCGACGACGGCGCCCCCGGCCTGCGCCCCCAGTACAGCGAGCATTTCTTCGTCGGCTACCTCCGCGACCCCGTGGGCAACAAGGTCGCGCTGTTCTGCGCGGACCCCGCCGAGAGCGACTGACCGCCGCCGCCCGCCATCCACCAGAGGACCCACGCCATGGACGCCGCCATCGACATCGCCCTGCCCACCGACCGCGTCATCGCCCGCATCGAGGGCGCCGTCGGCTGGCTCACCTTCAACAACCCCGCCCGCCGCAACGCCATGAGCCAGGAGATGTGGGAAGCCGTCCCGCTGGCCTTCGACCGCTTCGAGGCCGACCCCAATGTCCGCGTCATCGTGCTGAAGGGCGCCGGCGACAAGGCCTTCGTCGCGGGGGCCGATATCAGCCAGTTCAACGAACTCCGCTCCTCCCCCGAAACCGTCGCCAAATACGACGGCATCTCGGATGAAGCGAGCCGCCGCATCGCCCGCTCCCCCAAGCCGACCATCGCCATGATCCACGGCTTCTGCATCGGCGGCGGCGTCGGCATCGCCGTCTGCTGCGACATGCGCATCGCCAGCGAGGGCGCGAAATTCGGCGTCCCCGCCACCCGCCTCGGCCTCGGCTACGGCCCCTCCGGCGTCAAGCGCCTCATGGACCTCGTCGGCCCCAGCCACGTGAAGGAAATCTTCTACACCGCCCGCCACTTCACCGCCGACGAGGCCAAGGGCATGGGCCTCGTCAACCGCGTCCTGCCCGAGGGCGAACTGGAATCCTACGTCCGCGCCTACTGCGCCACCATCGCCGACAACGCGCCGATGACCATGCTCGCCGTCAAGCGCACCGTCGACGAACTCCTCACCCTCTCGCCGAACGCCAACCTCGAAGAAGCCGACCGCCTCGTCGCCGCCTGCTTCGCCAGCGAGGACTACGTCGAGGGCCGCACCGCCTTCATGGAAAAGCGCAAGCCGGTCTTCAAGGGCCGCTGATCGCCTCGCCCAGGAACCGATCCCGCGCCATCAGCCGCACCACGGCGGCCGACCCGGCGCGGGTCAGGTGCCCATAGTCGAACTGCAGCGGCGCCCCGTCCTCGGCCCGCTCCAGGCACCGCCCCTCCGCGCACAACAGCTCCTGCAACGACACGTAGCGGACTGCCCCTCCCTTTGGCCGCCCCGCCAGCGCCGCCCGCAGCGCCTGGTCCAGCGCCCGCTGCCCCGCGATCTGCCGCGACGCCGCGAAATCCGGCTCCCCGCGCAGCATCCCCTTCGCCAGCAACTCCGGCAGCGCGCCGTGATACATCACCACCGGCCCGACCACCGTCACCGCGTGCCCCATCCGCTCCAGCGCATCCAGCGTCGCCCCCAGCGGCGCCACATCCCCCGGCTTCCACGCCGCCGCCAGGATCACCCGGTCCAGCTGCAACCGCGGCAACACCTCGCCGAACATCCGCGCCTTCATCTCCCCACAGCGCGGCGACCCCGGCGGCGTCCCCCCCTCCACCAGCGGCCGGCAGCCAGACCCGGTGGCAATCAGGAAATTCACCCCCGGCAACACTGCCCGCAGCCCCGAAACCAGGTGGTCGGCATGGCTGTCCCCGAACAGCAGCACGTTCGGCCGCGCCGCATCGGTGCGCAGGCACGCCGCCTCGTCCAGCCCCGGCGCCAACCCGCCCAACCCCACGAAGCACGCCGGCAGCGAGGGGTCCCCCGCCGGCGGCACCAGATGCGCCGCCGTCGCCGCCACGGCACTCGGGAACCGCCCCGGCACGCCGTTGGCCAGCACCACCAGCCCCCCCGCCAGCGCCGCCACCGCCCCGCCCCCGATCGCGAACCGGAACGCCGCCGGCCGCGTCGCCATCACCCACCCTTCCCGGAACGGCCGCTCCACGAACCGCCAGGTCAGCCACGCCAGCACCAGCCCCACCCCGATCACCGCCAGCTTGTCCACCATCCCCACCGCGCTGAACTGGAAATCCAGCGCCGACTTGAACACGATCAGCGGCCAGTGCCACAGGTACAGCGAGTACGAGATCTTCCCCACCAGCACCACCGGCCCCAGCGCCAGCAACCGCCCGGTCAGCGAAACCCCGCCATCCCGCCCCGCCAGGATGATCGCCGCCGCCCCCAGGCACGGCGGCACCGCCGCCCACCCCGGAAACGGCGTCGCCGCCGTGTAGGTGAGGCAGGCGACCAGGATCATCCCCAGCCCCGCCGCCGCCACCCCCTCGCGCACCAGCCACCCCGCCCTCGTCGCCCCCCACGGCAGCCGCACAAACGGCAGCGCGATCAACCCGCCCAGCGCCAGCTCCCACGCCCGCGTGTGCAACAGATAGAACGCGGTACTCGGCGTCGCCCCAACCCCATGCACCGCCAGCGCCAGCGACCCCGCCACCACCCCGGCGATCACCCACCCCAGCCGCGCCCCCATCCGGTGCGCCACCATCAGCAGCACCGGCCAGACGACGTAGAACTGCTCCTCCACCCCCAGCGACCACGTATGCAGCAGCGGCGCCGTCTTCAGCGTGTCGTCGAAATAGCTCGACTGCGTCCAGAACAGGATGTTCGACACCGACAGCGCGGCGGCCAGCATCGACCCGCCGAAATGCTCCATCCGCGTCGGCAGCAGCAGCCACCACGCCGCCGCCGCACTCGCCGCCAGCACGAAATACAGCGCCGGCAAAATCCGCCGGATGCGCCGCTCATAGAACCGCGCCAGCGAGAACCGCCCCGCCGCCAGGTCCTTCAGGATGATCGAGGTGATCAGGTAGCCGGAGATCACGAAAAATACATCGACCCCGACATACCCGCCCGGAATCCGGCTGATCTCGGCATGGAACGCGAACACCACCAGCACGGCCACGGCGCGAAGGCCGTCGATATCAGGACGGTAGGTCACAATGGCGCGCTCCGAATATCCCACCGTATCGTCCCCCCCAGCCGCGCGCAATCCGCATCGGCCGCCCCGCTACTCCCCCTGCCCCGCCCCGCCCCAGGGCAATGCCCCGGCCGCCACCAGGCGCCGCGCCACCGCCCGCGACCCCGAAGCCGTCAGGTGCGACCGGTCGTACTGCAGCGGCAACCCGTCATCCGCCCGCTCCACGCACCCGCCCTCCCCGCACAACAGCGCCAGCAGCGACACATACCGCCCCCCCGCCGCCTCCACCGCCGCGCGCAACGGCCCGTCCATCGCCTCGTGGTCCCGCCGCCGGCTGCCCCCCGCCAGCCCTGGATCCCCCCGCACCATCCCGTTGGCCAGCAAGTCCGGCAGCGCCGCGCGATACCGCACGATCGGCCCCAGCACAGTCACCGCATGCCCCTGCCGCACCAGTGCCGCCACCGTCGCCCCCAGCGCCGCCTCGTCCCCCAGCTGCCATGCCGAAGCCAGGATCACCCCGTCCAGCCGCACGCGCGGCAACCACGCCCCGAACACCTCCGCCCGCATCGCCGCGCACCCGCCCGCCGGCCCTGGCCCCGCGCCCAGCAGCGGCCGGCACGCCGCCCCCGCCGCCAGGATGACATTCACCCCCGGCATCGCCTCCGCCAGCCCCGGCAACAGATGCCCGGCATGGCTGTCGCCCAGCAGCGCCACGTTCCGCCGCCGGGGCTCAATCCGCAGGCACCGCGCCGTGTCATACGGCGCCGCCCACTCCGTCGCCTGGATGAAGCAGTCCTGCTCCGGCGGCACATACCCGGTGGTCGCCGCCGTCGCCACCACGTCCGGCGCGAACCGGCCCGGCGCCCCGTCCGAAGCCGCCAGCCCCACCCCAACCGCCACCGCCGCCACCGTCCCCACCGCCGCCCCGCCGAAGGCCAACCGCCGCCCCGCCAGCACCCGCCCCACCCGGAACGGCTGCTCCACGAATCGCCACGTCAGCCATGCCAGCCCAAGGCTGACGGCCATCACCGCCAAGGTATCCAGCCGCGACCCGCCCCCCAGGGTCAGCCCATGCCCGTTGCGCGCCACCAGCAGCGGCCAGTGCCACAAGTACAATGAGAACGAGATCCGCCCGACCATCACGGCCGGCGCCGCCGACAGCACCCGCCCCACGACCGTCCGCCCCCCCTCCATCCCCGCCAGGATCACCAGCACCGCCCCCCCGCACGGCACCAGCATCCCCGCGCCGGCCAGCGCCATGCCGCCGTGGAGCCCCGTCACCGTCAGCCCGATCATCCCGAGCCCCAATGCAGCCGCTCCCTCCCGCACCCATCGCCCACCCGCCCCCTGGGCCCACGGCAACCGCACCA
>CAMDGX010000030.1 GCA_945897825.1 Asaia bogorensis
TCAGCCCGGAAGCGGTCGAGTGGAAGGATGGCGAAGCCGTCCCGGCCGGCGCCAATGCCGGCGGCTTCGACCCCCTGCCGCTCGCCGCCATCGCGCTGAAGGCCGCCAAGACCGGCGGTCCGATCGGCTCGGAAATCTCGGTGAACGCCCAGGGCGCGGGTCCCGGCTTCGGTGCCCACATCTGCGACATCGAAGTGGACCCGGAAACCGGCCACACCACCATCCTGCGCTACACCGCGGTGCAGGATGTCGGCCGCGCCATCCACCCGGCCTACGTCGAAGGCCAGATCCAGGGCGGTGCCGTCCAGGGCATCGGCTGGGCGCTGAACGAGGAATACATCTACAACAAGAAGGGGTTGATGGATAACCCCGGCTTCCTCGACTACCGCATCCCGGTCGCCTCCGACCTGCCGATGATCGAGGCGGTCCTCGTCGAAGTGCCGAACACCCGCCACCCGTTCGGCGTGCGCGGCGTCGGCGAAGTGCCGATCGTGCCCCCGATGGCCGCCGTCGGCAACGCCATCCGCGGCGCGCTCGACCTGCGGATGTACCACCTGCCGATGTCCCCGCCCCGCCTGCGCGCGGCGATCGACGCGGCGAAGATGCCCAAGGCCGCCGAGTAACACTGGCCATGCCTAAGGTCGTCATCTCGGGCTCCTCCTGCCGTGACTTCACACACGGCGAGACGGAGTTCGAGGTGGCGGCCACCACCTTCCGCCGCCTCATCCACGAGCTCGAAGCCCGCTTCCCCGGCCTCGGCGCCCACGTGGAGGAATACATGGCCGTCGCCATCGACGGCGTGATCTACCAGGACGCCTACCACGCCCCGCTCAAGCCGGAGAGCGAGATCGTCCTGATCCCCAAGATCGGCGCCGGCTAGCGCGATCCGCCCCCAGCAAGACAAGGAAGACCTTCTTTTTCTGAAGAAAAAGAAGCAAAAAGACTTTCCATCCATTGGCACCGAGCCTGCCCGTTGTGCCTGGGGTGCAATGGGAAAAAGTTTTTTGGTTCTTTTTTTCAAAAAAGAACTTCTTTCCTCCCTCCGGAGCCACCCCATGCCCATCGCCCCGACCGACCGCATCGTCATCACTGGCGCCGCCGGCGCGATCGGCACCACGCTCCGCCGCGGCCTCGCCTCGCGCTGGTCCAACCTTCTCCTCACCGACCTGCGCAAGCCAGAGAACGCCGCCGGCACCTGGATCGAAGCCGACATCGCCGACCGCCCCGCGATGGACCGAGCCATGCAGGGCGCCCAGGCCGTCATCCACCTCGCCGGCGCCGCCAGCAGCGACCTTGCCACCCTCTGGCGCACCAACGCCGCCGGCCTGTTCGAGGTGTTCGAAGCCGCCCGCCACGCCGGCGTGAAGCGCATCGTCTATGCCAGCTCGAACCACGCCCACGGCATGTATCCCATCGACGTCGAAGTCGCCCCGTCCATGCCGTCCCGGCCGGACGGGCACTACGGCGCACTCAAGGCCTATGGCGAACTGATCCTGAAAAGCTTCCACGACAAATACGCCATCACCTCGGTCTCCCTGCGCATCGGCACCTACCGCGACCTGCCGATCGACCAGCGCTCGCTGGCCACCTGGCTTTCCCCCGCCGACATGCTCCGTCTCGCCGAGGCCAGCCTCCTCCACCCCGACCCCGGCGCCCTCGTCGTCAACGGCTATTCCAACAACACCCGCCTGAAGGCCTCCCGCGAGAACTGGGACTTCCTCGGCTACACCCCCCAGGACGACGCCGAGACCCACCGCGACATGCTCCGCGCCCAGGGGTTCGACGTGGACTCGCCCGACCACGGCATCTGGGAGTTCATGGAGCACGGCGGCAGCTACGCCCACGGGCCGGAGTTGCCGACGAAGCTGTAGCGCCACATCATGCCACCGACATGAGGGGGTGCCATGAGCAACGCCATCGCCGACCTGGATACCGTCGCCCTCGCCGCCGCCATCGCGCGGCGCGAGGTCTCGCCCGTGCAGGCGGTCGAAGCGGCGCTCGCCCGCACCGATGAATGCCGCCGCCTCAACGCGTTCGTCACCGTCACCGCGGACGAAGCCCGCGCCGCGGCCCAGGCGCTGATGCCGCGCTGGCAGGCGCCAGGCGACCTTCCGCCGCTGTTCGGCGTCCCGTTCACCGCCAAGGACCTGACGCCCACGGCCGGCGTGCGCACCACGATGGGCTCGAAACTGTTCGCCGACACGGTGCCGAAGGAGGATGCGCCGGCGGTCGCGCGCCTCAAGGCGGCCGGCGGCATCCTGCTCGGCAAGACCACCACGCCCGAGCTGGGCCACAAGGCCTTCACCCAGTCCAAGCTGTTCGGCCGCACGCTGAACCCCTGGAACGACGCCTTCACCTGCGGTGGCTCCTCCGGCGGCGCCGGCGTGGCAGCCCTGATGGGCATGGCGCCGCTGGCGCTGGGCACCGATGGCGGCGGCTCCATCCGCATTCCCGCCGCCTGCTCCGGCATCGTCGGCCTCAAGCCCACCCTCGGCGCCATCCCGCAGCCCCAGGCGCCCGACCTGTTCGGCACCAACTCCGCCATCGGCCCGATGGCGCGCACCGTCGCCGAGATCGAATTCGCCTGGCGGCTGCTGCGCGGCACCGACCGGATGGACCCCTGGGGCCAATCCCCCCTGCCCGACCTGCCCGCCAAGCCGCTCGCCGGCCTGCGCGTCGCCTACCTACCCCGCTGCGGCTCGCCCGCCATCGCCCCCGAGGTCGCCGCCATCACCGAATCCGCCGCCCAACACCTGCGCGCGCTCGGCGCCATAGTCGAGGAAATCGCGCTCGACTTCTACCGCTTCGAGGCGCCCTACCTGGTGATGCTGCAAAGCTCGGTGGCCGCCCGCGTCGCCCCCTTCCTCAAGGACCGGCGCGACGACATGGAAGAAAGCCTCGCCATCACCGCCGAACTCGGCCTGAAGCACTCCGCCGTCGCCCTGACCGCCTCGGCCGCCGCCCGCAGCGAGATGTTCCGCATGCTGCAAGGCGTCTTCGCGCGGTTCGATGTAATGCTCTCCCCGGTCACCACCGCCCCGCCCCTTCCAGTGGACACCGACCCGCACGGCCACATCACCATCAACGGCGTCGACTGCGGCACCATCCGCGGCGCCTGGTACCCCTTCACCTTCCCGATGAACCTGACCGGCCACCCCGCCCTGGCCCAACCCGCCGGCCTGTCCTCCGCCGGCACGCCGATCGGCGTGCAACTGTGCGGCGCATGGCATTCGGAAGCCACGCTGCTGGCCACCGCGGCGGCGCTGGAAGCACGCCTGCCCAAACTCTCGCGCCCCACAGGAAGGCATTGAGCAAGACCTTCTTTTTCTGAAGAAAAAGAAGCAAAAAGACTTTTTCCTATTGCCAGCGGAAAGGCCGGGTGCCGATCCTTAGCTATGGATGAAGTTTTTTTGCTTCTTTTTGTTCACAAAAAGAAGGTCTTCCTTCCCTTACTCCGCCGCCAGCGGCCGCGCCTCCAGCTTGCGCAGCGCCCGGTCGATCCACTGCGCCGTGATCTTCTCCGCGAGCCCGTTCTGCCGCAGCCGTTCGTTCAGCGCCGGGAAGTCCACGCGGTCCAGCGCCTGGTCCTGGTTGAAGCAGGAGAACACGATGCTGCGCACGCCGGTCTCGGGGTCGGTATGCGGCTGGAGGCACTGCGCGCAGACCTCCTTCATCATGCACTGCATCGGCGAGTTGATGGAGCCGATGGCGGAATGCCCCGGCTTGAGATACGGCTTCAGCACCCCATGCCGCGCCGCGCCGACAGCCGCCATCATCCGGTCGGAGCCGATGACGATCATGTGCGCCGCGTCCGAAAGCGGCACCGCCTGCTCGCCCAGCGCACCGGCGCCATATGCCGCCATCGCCTGCACGATGTTGCCGACGAAGGTGCGGTCCTGCGGCCGCGTCGGCGCGAAGCCCGGCGCCTCGTCGCAGCACCAGACGATCACATCGGCCGCGCGCTCGATCTCCTCCACCTTGTAGCGGTCGCGCAGCGCCTTGTAGCCGGCGAAGTAGATCACCTTCGACCCCGCCGCCCGCGTCGCCGCCCCGATCGAGAACAGCACCGCGTTGCCCAGCCCGCCGCCAACCAACGCCACGGTCGTATCGGCATGGATCTCGGTGGCGGTGCCGGTCGGGCCCATCAGCACCACGGGCTCGCCCACCGGCAATGCCGCGCACAGATCCGAACTGCCGCCCATCTCCAGCGCGATCACCGAAACCAGACCGGCCTCGGGGTCGGTCCAGGCGCCGGTCATCGCCAGCCCCTCCATGCCCAGCACGGTCTCGCCGATTCCAGGCTCCACCAGCCGCAGCGCGCGGGTCTCAAAGTTCTGCAACCTGTAGAACTGCCCCGGCCGGAACGCCCGCGCCGCCGCCGGGGCATGCAGCACCACCTCCACGATGGTCGGCGTCAGCCGGTGCACCGCATGCACGGTCGCCGTCAGCGCGGCACGACAGGCGGCAATCAGGTCACGGCCGGAAATCGCCGTCGGCGCATGGGCGGCGAGGATGTTGCTCACCACCGGATAGCCGCGCTTGGCCCCGCCCATCGCCTTCACCACGTTGCCGAAGAAGCTCGGGTGCAGGTCGCCGAAGAAGCTGATGAACCGCTCGCCATCCCTGTGCATCAGCACATCGGCGCGGTCGGGCTTGGACAGCGCGCGCTGCGGCTCGACGCGCGCCCCGCTCGGATCGATCGCCTCGAAATACTTCCCGTCGAGCTTGATCCGCCCGTCCTCGCGCGCCAGCACCGTGTTCGGCTGCGTGCCCGCCGCGACAATCACCGCGCGCGCCGGCAGCACGACCTCGCCGCCATCCGCGCGCTTCACCCGCAGCCCCGCCGCATGGCCATGCCGGTCGGTCTCGACCGCCAACGGCGTCAGCCCCTCGGCGAAGCGAACGCCCTCCTCCATCGCCTTGGCCACTTCCTCGTGGTTCAGCGTGTAGGACGGCGCATCGAGCAGTCGGCGGCGATAGGCCAGCGTCGCCCCGCCCCAGGCTTCCAGCAGCGGCGTGAACTGCGGCGCGCGGCCATCGCGGGCGGCGGCGGCGCGTTCGGCGGCCACCGCCTCGGCATGGGCGAGGAACTCGGCCGCGACCTCCGCCTCCTCCTCCGACCAGCCGCGCCGCACCGCCGCCTCGCCGCGCTCGGCCACCAGCACGCGATGGCGCAGCGCGAACTTCTCCACCTGGCGCACATAGTAGGCGAGGCTCTCGGTCGCGGTGTCGATCGCCGTCAGCCCGCCGCCGATCACCACGATCGGCATGCGGATCTGCAAATTTGCCACCGACGACATCTTGGCCGCCCCCGTCAGCTGCAACGCCATCAGGAAGTCGCTCGCCTGCCGCACCCCGCGCGCCAACCCGCCGGGCATGTCGATCACCGTCGGCCGCCCCGCCCCCATGCACAGCGCGATGTGGTCGAACCCCATCGCCCAGGCATCGTCGATGGAAAGCGTGCCCCCGCCGCCGAACCGCACGCCGCCGAACAGCGCGAACTGCGCCCGCCGCTCCAGCAGCAGCCGCACCAGCTTCAGGTAGTTCTTGTTCCAGCGCACCGTGATGCCGTACTCGGCCACGCCGCCGAACCCGGCCATCACCCGGTCGTCCAGGTTCTCGAACAGCACGGCCGCATCGCGCACCGGCGCCGACACGTCGAAGCCCAGCGGCTCGATCTTCAGCCCGTCGACCGCCACCACGGTGTGCCCGTCGTTCATCAGGTGATGCGCCAGGGTGAACCCCGCCGGGCCGAGCCCCACCAACAGCACCTTGCGCCCGGTATCGCTGGCAGGCAGCGGGCGGCGGATGTTCAGCGGGTTCCAGCGCACCATCAGGCTGTAGATCTCCACCCCCCACGGCAGCGCCAGCACGTCGCGCAGGATGTGCGTCTCGGCCTGCGGAATGTCGACCGGCTCCTGCTTCTGGTAGATGCAGGCCTTCATGCAGTCGTTGCAGATCCGGTGCCCGGTCGCCGCCATCATCGGGTTGTCGACGGCGATGGTCGCGAACGCCCCCAGCAGGTGGCCCTGCGCGCGCAGCGCATGCATCTCGCTGATCTTCTCGTCGAGCGGGCAGCCGGCCAGCGTCACCCCGAAGCCGGATTTCTGAAACGCCCCGGTCTTGCGATCCTTCAGCCCCTTGCTGCACGAATCCTTGCCCTGGCTGTGGCACCAGATGCAGTAGTTCATCTGGTCCAGCGCCTGCTGCGTGTTCATCCCGGCATCGGTCAGCGCGAACCCGTCGCGCGCCCGATGATGATAACCGGCGGGGGCATGCTCCGGCAGCCGCAGCATCGTCACCCCGTCGCGCTCGATCGTCTCCACCGGCACCAGGTTGTTCAGGTCGATGCGCGCCGGCACCCGGAACAGCGTGCCGCCTTCATGCGCCGCCCGCCCGGCCGGCGTCAGCGTCGCCCACGCCGCGTAGCGCATCGCCTCGTCCAGCGCCTCGGCCTCCTCGTTCTTCTCCCAGGCGAGCACATGGGTGGCGAAACCCCGCTCCGTCACCGCCTCGCCCATCCGCACCGCCAGCGCGGCACGCAACGCATCGCCGTCGAACCCCGCCGGATCCGGATACGTCTTCACCGCCCGCCGCTGCACGAACAGCCGCTTGCAGGTGTGGATCGGGTCCAGCGCCGCGGTTTCGGCGGCAATGGCGTCAAGCTCCGCGCCGATGCCGAACAGCTCCGCCAGGAACGGCTCGAGCGCCGCGCCCAGCGCGATCACCAGCTCCCCCTCCGCCTTGGCGTCCAGGCCGTCCGGCGCCGCGCGCGCCGCCAGCAGGCGCTGGTGCAGCTCCGGCTGCTCCGCGAGCCGCGCCAGGAACAGCTTGTCCAGCACCACCAGCCCGTCGCGGGTGGCAAGCCGGGCGAAATCCAGTCCGAAACCGAGCGGCGTCATGCGGAAATCCTGGCGAGAAGGGCGAGCAGGGCGCGGCGGTCGTCCGGGGAAAGCGGGGCAAGGGTCTGGCGCGTGGCCCGCCGGGCATGATCCACGCCGCGCTGGGCGAGCGCCACGCCAGCGCCGGTCGCGGTCAGCACGGCGGTGCGCCGGTCCATAGGGTCGAGCGCGCGGTCCAGCAGGCCCCGCGCCACCAGGCGGCGCACCACCCCCTGGATCGTGGCCGGGTCCATCGCCGCCATCCGCCCCAGCTGGTTCTGGGTGACGCGCCCATGCTGCACCACCTTGACCAGCGCGGAAAACTGCCGCGGCGTCAGCTCCTTCTCGCCGATCCCCTCGGCCATGCAGGCCTGCCAGATCGCCGTCTGGCGCTGGTGCGCCCGGCGCAACAGGAAACCTATCTGGGATTCCACGGTGTAGCCGTCAAGCAGCGCCGCACGCTCGCGCGCCGCCTCGGCCTCGCCACGTGCGGAGCCATCCTGCGCAAGCCCGGGTTCGATGCCTGATGCCATGCCGCCCCGCCGAGATCCCACCATCACCTATAGGCCGGGATCGTTCGTACGCAAACGATCGGTTGCGCAGGAGGGGCCTGCATCAGGCGCGGCCTTCCGCGACAAGGTCGACCATCACCGCCACCTGGCGCAGCGCCGCCACCACCGCGCCCTTCCCCGGCCCGCCGTGCCCCCGCGCCGCATCGATGCGCGGCGACAGCGGGATGCCCGCCTCGGCGTCGGCCAACTGCTGCGCCAGGACTGCCGCCAGCAGCGTCGCATGCGCCTCCACCACCGCCTCGATGTCCGACGCCGCGCCGATCCCCGCAACCGCGGCGGCCCGCAGCCGCTCCGGCGTGGCCCGCCCGGCCAGCCGATGGCGCAACGCCAGCGCCCGGCCCCCCGCCACGATGGGCAGCAGCCCGCCGATCTTGAGATCCGTGCGCCCGCCGCCATCGCGCCGCAACCCGCCGAACAGGGCCAGCGGTGCCCGCCACCCGGCCGCCTGCACCGCCAGCAGCTTCAGGAACCCCGGCGCCGCCGCCGCCATCTCCCGCGCCTCGGCCGCCAGCGCCTCCCCCATCGCCAGGTCGCCATGCACCGGCAGCAGGTCGAAGAAAATGTCGACGTTCAGCAAATCCTCCGGACGTTGCCGCCGCATCCAGGTGGCGACCAGCGCCCGCCACCCCTCGGCCGAATGCCGCCATTCCGCCGCGCTGGCCATCACGCCGCCGCGGCAGAACGCAATGCCCGCCTCGTCCAGCGTCGCGGCCATGCGCCGGCCAAGCTCGGCGCACCACCGATCCTCCGGCCCGTCCGGCGCGCCCGTCGCATAGATGATCGCGTTGTCCTGGTCGGCCGCCAGCAGGCTTTCCCCGCGCCCGGCCGAACCCAGCACCAGCACGCAGTACGGCACCGGCGGCGGCCCAAGCCCCTCGGCCAGCATCGCCGCCTCGGCCAGTTCGGCGGCCCGGCGCGTCATGGCGCAAATCTCCGCGCTGATCACCGCCGCCACCTGGCGCGCGTCCACCCCCTCGGCCAGCAACAGCCGGGCCATGCGCGGCACCTGCGCCCAGGCCCGCGCCAGATCGGGCGCACCCGCGGCACTGTCGATGGCATCGCCCAGCAGCAGCGCCGCCGTCGCGCGCTGGCGCAGCAGGTTGCGCGGGGTCAGCGCCCCCACCAGCCCCCCCGCCGCGTCGGTCACGCCAAGATGGCGCAGCCCCAGCCGCCCCAGCCGCCCGATGGCGCGATAGACGAACGCCTCCTCCGGCACGGTCTGCAGCGGCGCGCTGGCGAAACCGCCCACCGGCATGTCCAGCGCCGCCGCCCCGTGCCGGTCCAGCGCGCGCAGCACGTCGCGCTCGGTCACGATGCCCCACCCCTGCGGCAGCGCGACGAACGCCGAGCTGCTGCCCCGCTCCGCCAGCGTGCGGATCAGCAACGCCAGTGTGGCATCCGGCGGCAGCGTCAGCGGCGGCGCGCTCATCACTTCGGCCACGCGATGTCGGTAGGGGAAGCTGTCGATCCGCTCCAGCGCCGGCGGCACCGGCTCCGGGATATCGA
This sequence comes from Asaia bogorensis, assembly GCA_945897825.1. GTDB lineage: Bacteria > Pseudomonadota > Alphaproteobacteria > Acetobacterales > Acetobacteraceae > CAMDGX01. Next base: position 8,960 of record CAMDGX010000030.1, read on the forward strand.
TGGCTCCGGGCTGCCGCTCGGCCAACGCGCGCGAGGCCGCCTGCGCCTCGGCCAGGGTGCGGATGCCGCGCGCGCGCAACAGCGGCACCAGGGCGGTGAACACCGCGGCCGTGGCCAGCGCATCGCCGATCGCCGTATGCCGCCCCTCGATCGCGATCCCCAGCGCGGCACACAGCCGGTCGAGGTCGTCATGCATCGGCCCCGGCCGGGCCAGCCGCGCCAACAGCCGCACATCCAGCGCCGGCGGCGGCGACCACGCCAGCCCGGCCAGCGCATGCTCCCGCGCCAGGATCGCCAGGTCATAGCCGATGGTGTGGCCCACCAGAACCGCGTCGCCCACGAAGCCGGCCAGCGGCGCCGCGACCTCCGCGAAGCCGGGCGCATCGGCCAGATCGCGGTCATGCAGCCCATGGATCGCGCTGCTCGCCGGCGGCACCGGAATACCGGGATTGACCAGCGACTCGAAGCGCTCGCCGCCGCCGCCGATCCGCACCGCCCCCACCTGCACCACGCGCGCGGTGCGCGGGTCCAGCCCCGTCGTCTCGGTGTCCAGCGCCACGGCACGCAGCGCGCCGAGCGGAGTGGCATAGGCCGTGCCGACCATGACGTTCCCGAAAGTTTGGCGCCCCGCCACGCGGCGTCCGGGCGCAAGGGCCAGCTTCCACCATAGCGCCGCGCGGCCCGCCGGGAATTGACCGGGATCAACACGCTGGGACCCGATCCTCAGCCGCCTCACGCCATCGTGAAGTTTCTTGCAGCTTACGTTTCGGTCATGTATGCGCGAAGACGCGGCGGCTCCCGCTTGGCCATCGCAGCAAGATCAAACAGGCCCCAAGGGGGCCGAAAAGGGGAGTTGCTGATGTCTGGGAGCGAACCCGGCCGCTACTGGCAGCGGACCAGCGCGCTGATGTGGACCATGATGGCCCTGTGGGTCGTCTTCAGCTTCATCGTCCACTTCTTCGCGACGGCCTTGAATTCCATCGTCATCCTCGGCTTCCCGCTCGGCTTCTACATGGCCGCGCAGGGCTCGCTGATCGTCTTCGTGGTCATGCTGTTCGTGTTTGCCCGCAAGCAGGACAGCATCGACCACGAGGAAGGCGTGGCAGAGGACTGAGGGAACGATCATGGCAAACGGACGTCCGGGAGATTTCATCTCCAACCTCGGCCGCATCTACACCTACTACACCGGCGGCTTCTTCGGCTTCGTCATCGTGCTCGCCATTCTCGAGCAGCTCGGCGTGCCGAACAAATGGATCGGCTACGGCTTCGTCTTCCTGACCATCGGCGTCTACGCCGTCATCGGCATCCTCTCGCGCACCTCGGAGGTGGGCGAATACTACGTCGCCGGCCGCAAGGTCCCGTCGTTCTACAACGGCATGGCCACCGGCGCGGACTGGATGAGCGGCGCCTCCTTCGTCGGCATGGCCGGCACCCTGTTCCTCCTCGGCTATGACGGCCTGGCCTTCGTGCTCGGCTGGACCGGCGGCTACGTGCTGGTGGCGATCCTGATCGCCCCGTTCCTGCGCAAGTTCGGCGCCTACACTGTCCCGGACTTCTTCGCCGAGCGCTACGGCGGCAACTTCGCCCGCATCCTGGCGGTGATCGTGCTGATCTCCTGCTCGTTCACCTACGTGGTCGCCCAGATCTTCGCCACCGGCCTGATCGCCTCGCGCTTCCTCGACATGGACTTCACGGTGGCCGTCTATGCCGGCCTCGTCGGCATCCTGCTCTGCTCCATGCTCGGCGGCATGAAGGCCGTCACCTGGACGCAGGTCGCGCAGTACATCGTGCTGATCGTCGCCTACCTGCTGCCGATCATCATCCTCTCGGCCAAGAAGTTCGGCATCCCCCTGCCCCAGCTCACCTACGGCATGGCCTTGCAGGAGATCGCCAACCTCGAATCCTCCATGGTGCAGAAGGGCCTGGCCAACGCCGCCACGCTCAAGCCCCACACCAAGCCCTTCACCACCTACGACCCGCTGAACTACTTCGCGCTGATCCTCTGCCTCATGGTCGGCACCGCCTCGCTGCCGCACATCCTGATGCGCTACTTCACCACCCCCTCGGTGCGCGATGCGCGCTCGTCGGTCGCGTGGTCGCTGTTCTTCATCTTCCTGCTGTACTTCTCCGCCCCCGCCTACGCGGCGTTCTCGAAGCTGGAGGTCTACAGCCTGGTCAACGCCGGCACCCAGCTGACCAGCCTGCCGGCCTGGATCTTCACCTACGGCAAGCTCGGCCTGGTCAAGATCTGCGGCGCCGATGCCGGCACCGTCCAGGCCGTGATCGACGCCTGCGGCAAGATCGCCAACCAGGGCGGCCTGCTCCGCCTGCAGGACCTCAACATCAACACCGACGTGATCGTGCTCTCCACGCCCGAGATCGCCGGCATGCCCTACGTGATTGCGGGCCTCGTGGCGGCCGGCGGCCTCGCAGCCGCGCTGTCGACCGCCGACGGCCTGCTGCTGGCCATCGCCAACGCCCTCAGCCACGACATCTACTACAAGATGATCAACCCCAACGCGCCCACCAAGACCCGGCTGATCGTCTCGCGCATCCTGCTGTTCTTCGTCGCCGTGCTGGCCGCCTATGTCGCCTCCACCCGCCCGGCCGACATTCTCTCGATGGTCGCCTGGGCCTTCTCCATCGCGGCCGCCGGCATCTTCCCGGCCCTCACCCTCGGCGTCTGGTGGAAGCGCGCCACCACCCAGGGCGCCATCGCCGGCATGATCCTGGGCTACGGCATCTGCGTCTACTACCTGGTCGGCACGCGCTACTTCGCGGTCAGCTTCCACGAGATGTGGTTCTGGCTCGGCGCGGCAACCGACGCCCAGCTCGCCCGCTACAACGAGCTCCACGCCGCCTGGCAGGCAGCCGCCGGCCCGGCCAAGGAGGCCGCCTGGCGCGCGCTCGACACGCACGCCCAGGCGATCGCCAGCTGGTTCGGCGTGCGCAACATCTCGGCCGCCCTGTTCGGCCTGCCCTTCGGCTTCGCCGGCATCTGGCTGGTCTCGCTCTTCACCCCCGCCCCCTCCCGCGAAGTGCAGGAGATGGTGGAGCGAACCCGCACCCCCGCCGGCGAGATGATCATGCAGGACAAGGGCGCCACCACCGGCCACTGACCCCTGCGCCGACCGCGAACCGGGGGCGGGCCTTGTGTCCGCCCCCTTTTTCGTGCACCCCGCAGGAAGGGAGGAAAATCGCCCCGTGACCGCATCCGACAGCTTCGTCGCGCACTGGTATTTCCACCTGCCGAACATGCTGCTGGCCGCCGTGTTCTACACGCTGATCGGCCGCGCCATCCTCGCCATGCTGTTCCGCCTCTCGTCCGAGCGCGTCCTGATGCGCGCCTTCGCCACCGTCACCGACCCGGTGCTCCACACGGTCGCCGCCATCACGCCCCGCATCGTGCCGCCCGGCCTGGTGCTCGTCTTCGCGCTGGCCTGGCTGCTGCTGCTGCGCATGCTCCTCTTCATCACCGCGGTCGCCTTCGGCATGCGCCCCAGCGTCATCGTCGGCGGATGAACACCCAGCCCCACCCCGGCGGCGAAAGCGACGCCGAACGCCAGGACCTCCTGCAGCGCGACGTGCTGCTGGTCGTCACCGCCATGCTGTCGCTGCTGAACGGCATGCACTTCTCGCCGTTCTTCGACCCCGCCTTCATCCTGCTGCGCCCCTTCGCCGCCGGCTTCTTCGTCTCGAGCCCGCTGGTGCTGCTCTACCTCACCTCGATCTTCGTCTCGCTCTGCACCCTGCTGATCGGCGGCCTCCCCGCCGCCCTCTACGAACGTCTGCGCGGCCTGCCCCGCTCCACCCCCGTCTCGCTCGGCATCTGGGCCGGCGGCGTGGCGCTGCTGGCCAGCCCTACGCTGTTGGGCCTCGGCGGTTTCTTCGAGTAAGAGTCTTCTTTTTGTGAACAAAAAGAAGCAAAAAAACTTTTCCCCCTTTGCGCCGTGCTGAACAGGTCAGGCACCCCGCAAACGGATAAAAGTTTTTTGGTTCTTTTTTTCAAAAAAGAACATTCTTCCTTCCCCCGATTCCCGCGCGCCCCGCATCGTGGCATCCTCCCCCCACGACGAGGGAGCAACGCCATGACCTACCCCGAGGTTTACGCCGCCTGGCAGCGCGACCCCCAGGCGTTCTGGGCCAAGGCCGCCGAGGGCATCACCTGGGACAAGCCCTGGGACCACGTGTTCGACCCCACGCTCGGCCCCTACGGCCAGTGGTTCGCCGGCGGCATGCTGAACACCAGCACCAACGCGCTCGACCGCCACATCCAGGCCGGCCGCGGCAGCCAGCCCGCCCTGATCTGGGACAGCGCGATGGAAGGCCGCATCGAGACCTTCACCTACACTGCCCTGCGCGACCGCGTCGCCAAGGTGGCCGGCGCGCTCCGGGCGCTGGGCGTCGCCAAGGGCGACCGCGTCGTCATCTACATGCCGATGATCCCCGAGGCCGCCATCACCATGCTCGCCTGTGCGCGCATCGGGGCGGTCCACTCCGTGGTCTTCGGCGGCTTCGCGGCGGCCGAACTCGCCAAGCGCATCGAGGACGCCGAGCCGAAACTGATCGTCTGCGCCTCCTGCGGCCTCGAACCCGGCCGCGTCGTCGCCTACAAGCCGATGGTCGACCAGGCCATCGACCTCTCCGCCCACAAGCCCGCCGCCTGCCTGGTCTTCCAGCGCCCGCAGGCCCAGGCCGCCATGACCCAGGGCCGCGACCACGATTTCGCCGCCGCGGAAGCCGCCGCCCAACCCGTCGACCCCGTTCCGGTCGCCGCCACCGACCCGCTCTACATCCTCTACACCTCCGGCACGACCGGAAAGCCCAAGGGCGTGGTGCGCGACACCGGCGGCCATGCGGTGGCGCTGCACGCCTCGATGAAGCTGATCTACGGCATCGACCCCGGCGACGTGTACTGGTCGGCCAGCGACGTCGGCTGGGTCGTCGGCCACTCCTACATCGTCTACGCCCCGCTGCTCGCCGGCTGCACCAGCGTCATGTACGAGGGCAAGCCGGTCGGCACCCCCGATGCCGGCGCCGTCTGGCGCGTCTGCGCCCAGCACGGCGTGCGCGTGCTGTTCACCGCCCCCACGGCCCTGCGCGCCATCAAGCAGCAGGACCCCGACGGCAAGCTGCGTGCGAAATACGACCTCTCGAAGCTCGAAGCTCTCTACCTCGCCGGCGAGCGCTGCGACCCGCCAACCGCCATCTGGGCCGCCGAGCAGCTCCGCATCCCGGTGGTCGACCACTGGTGGCAGACCGAGACCGGCTGGGCCATCACCGCCGGCTTCCGCGGCCTCGGCCTGTTCCCGATCAAGCCCGGCTCCGGCGGCCGCCCCTCCCCCGGCTACGACGTCCAGGCGCTGGACGACGACGGCAAGCTGCTGCCCCGCGGCACCGCCGGCAACCTCGTGGTCAAGCTCCCCATGCCCCCCGGCGCCGCGCCGACGCTGTGGCACAACGACGACGGCTACCGCACCTCGTACCTGTCCGACTACCCCGGCTGGTACCGCACCGGCGATGCCGGCGTGATCGACGAGGACGGCGACGTCTGGGTCATGGGCCGCACCGACGACATCATCAACGTCGCCGGCCACCGCCTCTCCACCGGCGCGATGGAGGAGGTGCTGGCCTCCCACCCCGCGGTCGCCGAATGCGCCGTGGTCGGTGCCGCCGACGACCTCAAGGGCCAGGCACCGCTCGGCCTCGTCGTGCTCAAGGCCGGCGTGAACATCGACGAGGCCACCATCACCCGCGAACTCGTCGCCCTGGTGCGCGAGCGCATCGGCCCCGTCGCCGCCTTCAAGGATGCCCGCGTCGTGCTGCGCCTGCCGAAAACCCGCTCCGGCAAGATCCTGCGCGCCTCGATCCGCCGCATCGCCGACGGCCAGCCCGCCAACGCGCCCGCCACCATCGACGACCCGGCGATCCTCGACGAGATCGGCGCCGTGCTTCACAAGCGGACCTGACCGGTGCGCCCCGCCGCCCTTGCGCTGCTGCTGCTGCTGGCGGCGCTGGCGGGGCTCTATGCCTGGGACCCGCAGGCCTACCTCGCCCTGCGCATCGCCGCCGGGCTGAAGCCGTTCGAACCGTTCCTCGACCTGCACGCCGTGATGTCGGCGATCGCCTGCCACGACCGCGGGATCGACGTTTATGCCACCAACCCGTGCGACACGATGGGCCGGCTGCACATCTATTCGCCGCTGTGGCTGCGCCTGCCGTCGCTGTTCGGGCGCGAGGACCTCACCCAGCCCCTCGGCCTCGCCCTGGCCATGGGCTTCATCCTCTCGCTGCTGGCGCTGCCGGCGCCGCGCGGCCGCTGGGCGGCGACAGCGATGTTCCTCGCCGCCGTCTCGCCCGACACGGTGTTCGCGCTCGAGCGCGCCAACATCGACGCGCTGATCTTCATCGCCGTGCTGGCCGGCGCGCTTCTGCAGGCCGGCGGGCTGTTGGCGCGGGTGGCGGGATATGGTCTGTTCCTGGCGATGGGGCTGCTGAAGTTCTATCCCCTGGTGCTGCTGGTCCTGGTGCTGCGCGAACGCCCCAAGGTGGCTGCCTGGCTGGCCACCGGCGCTGCGGCGGTGCTGGCGCTGGCGGTGCTGCCTCTGGCTGGCGAGTTCCATCGGGCGATCGTCAACATCCCGCCGCTGCCGGTCTTCTCCGGCACCTTCGGTGCCTACCAATTGTCCGACGGCATCGGCGCGCTGCGCCCGGGCGAGACCGTGGTACGCTTCCTGCTGGCCCTGGCGCTGGCAGCGATCGCGTTGGCCGCCGCCCTGCGCCTGGCGACCGACGCCTCGGTGTCCGGATCGCTCGCCACCCTGCCCCGCCGCGAGGCCGACATGCTGCTGGCCGGCGGCGCCCTGGTGGCCGGTTGCTTCCTGGCCGGGCAGAGCATCGAGTACCGCGCGGTATTCCTGCTCCTGGCGCTGCCTGCGCTGCTGTCGCTGGCCCGCACCGGCCGGCTGGCCTGGGTGTTCCGCGTGACAACCGCGATCGCGGTCTGGCTGCTGTGGGACCCGCTGGCGCGCCGCCTGGTCGGGCGGCTGGCCCCGGCGGAGGGCGAGATGCCGGGCCTGCCGGGGTTGGCGCTCTGGACGTTGCGCGAACTGCTGTGGTGGTGGGTCGCAGCCGTGCTGGCCGGGCTGCTGGCCGCCATGCTGCGCCGGGCGCCGGCGCTGTCCGCTCAGAGCGCGTCGGGGTTGGCGGCCAGCCAGTCGGCGTAATGCGCATAGGCCGCCGCCGGTCCGTAGGCCGGCTGCCAGCCGGTCGCCTGGATGCGCGCGATGTCCATCCGCCCGCGCGGGCGCAACTCGGTGAAGCGCACGTTCACCGCGGCCGGATCGCCGGAGCGGCGCCACGCGAAGCCGGGGTGGCGTTCGGCCAGGGTGTCGGCCCAACGCGTGATCACCTCGCCCCAGATCTCGCCGGAGCAGATGTTGAACACGCGGTGCGGCGGCGCCTGCATGTCCAGCAGGTGCAGCAGCCCACGCGCCACATCCGGGCCATAGACCCAGGCCGAGGCCGGGATCGCCGCCGGCAGCACCGCTTCCTGCCGCGCCACGGCGAGGCGGGCGAGGAAATGATGCGGGCCGATCATGTCGCGCAGCCCGGTGTCGCGCTCCCAGGTGCCGAACACCGAGCCGATGCGGGCGGCGATGACATCGAGGCCCCACAGCTCGCCGAGCCGCAGCGCGCAGCGTTCGACGGCGTATTTGGTCATGCCGTAGATGCCGTTGGGGATGCAGGGAGTTGTGGTCTCGTCCAGCAGCGCATGGCTGAAGAAACTGTCGCCATAGGCGGAGGCGGAACTCGGCGCGATCACCCGCCGCACCCCGGCATCGCGGGCGGCGCGGAGCTGGGCGATGAAGCCGAGCAGGTTCACCTGGATCACCAGCTCCGGCACCTCGGCCTCGCGTGCCGGGCCGGAGGTGATGGCGGCGAAGGGGAACAGCCGGTCGACCGCGTGGCGGCGCAGCAGGGCGGCGAAGGATGCCGGGTCGGCGGTGATGTCGCGGATATCCGCCCGCACCGTCTCCAGCCGGCCGGGCAGCGAGGCGAAGGCGCGCAGGGCGGGGGCGGGCATGTCGTCCAGGGCGGCGACCACCACGTGCTCGCCGCGTGCCAGCAGGGCCTGGACGAGGTTCACGCCCACGAAGCCCGTGCCGCCGGTGACCATCACTGCCATGTCGCGCCCTCCGATGCGCGGCCATCCGACGGGCCGGGCGGCGTTTCGTCAAGCCGGCTTGACAGGGTGCGGCGGGGGGATCGCATCATCGCGCATGCATCCTGGGGGACGACGCGCGTGACCGACCTGGCCGTGGTGAAGGAAAAGCTGTTCTGCTCGCTGCTGTCCGACGTGATGGACGCGCTGGGCACCTGGGGCCAGGCGATGCCGCCGCGCATCCGGCCGCTGGATGACGGGCTGGTGATGGTGGGGCGGGCGCGCACCGCGCTGTTTGCCGACCAGTATCATGTCAAGGACGGGGAGAACCCGTACGAGCTGGAGATCCAGCTGATCGACAGCCTGCTTCCGGGGGAGATCCCCTGCTTCTCCTGCGGGGCCACCGGGCGGATCGCGCCGTGGGGCGAGCTGCTCAGCACCGCTTCCAAGGCGCGCGGGGCGGCCGGCGCGCTGATGGACGGGCTGACGCGGGATATCCGGGCGATCCGGGCGATGCAGTTTCCGGTGTTCGCCGGCGGGATCGGGCCGCTGGACAGCAAGGGCCGGGGCAAGATCATCGCGCTCGACGTGCCGGTGGAGATCGGCGGGGTGAAGGTGATGACGGGCGACCTGGTGTTCGGCGATGCCGACGGGGTGGTGGTGGTGCCGAAGGCGATCGAGAAGAAGGTGATCAAGGCGGCGTTCGAGAAGCTGAAGGGCGAGAACTCGACGCTGGCCGACCTGCAGGCCGGGATGAAGCTTGGCGACGTGTTCGCCAAGTACGGGGTCCTGTGATGATCGTCGACTGCCATGTGAACATCTTCGAGGACCGGCATGTCACGCCGCTGATGCGCGAGCAGACGAAGTTCGCCCGGCCGGGGAGCATTGGCTACAAAGCGGATGCCGATACGCTCTACGCGGCGATGAAGGGCGTGGACAAGGCGATCATCTTTTCTTTGCGCTATGCCGACTCCACCGGAGTGGACGGCGACGACGAGGTGACGGCGGCGGCGGTGGCGAAGTATCCGGACAAGTTCGTGGGCTTCGCAGCACTCGACCCGCGGCGGGCGGATGCGATGGAGTTGCTGGAGCACGCGATCCAGGACCTGAAGCTCAAGGGCGTGAAGTTCGGGCCGATCTACAACGGGGTGTCGTTGCAGGACCCGCGGCTCGATCCGTTCTTCCGCTTCATGGTGAAGCACAATTTGCCGCTGACGATGCACATGGGGACGACCTATGCGCGCAATGCGCCGGCGGAGTATGGGCGGCCGATCCATGTCGAAGACGTGGCGCTGCGCTACCCGGACCTGAAGATGGTGATGGCCCATATGGGGCACCCCTGGTACGAGGAGTGCGTCGTCATCGCGCGCAAGCAGCCGAATGTGTACTGCGAGGTCTCGGCGCTGCACTACCGGCCGTGGCAGTTCTACAACATCCTGATGGCGGCGCAGGAATACACCATCCATGACCGCAACAAGATCTTCTGGGGCACCGACTACCCCTATGCCGAGGTGGAGGAATCCCTGGCGGGGCTGCGGGGGATCAACCACCTGGTGGAAGGGACCAACCTGCCGCGGATTGCCGATGTGACGATCGATTCGATCATCCATTCCAATCCGTTCGAGCATTGGTGGCATGGGGGGTTGAAGGTTTAGCTCGGGGCCAGTAATTTTGTTTTGATATCGTAATTAAATAGGCGCAGTTCGGCGTCGCGCCCTGGAGGCGCGAAGAAAAAGCGGCCGGGCGGATTGCGGCCGGTGCGGCGCGACGGAAGGAGTCACAAAGAGGCAGAGAGGGGTTCTTCTCTCGGCCTCTCTGCCTCTCTGCCTCTTTGTGATGGTTTCTTGCTTGCTGGCGATACCGATCGCGCGCCGGACGCCCATTGCAATCGCCCTGCATGGTGGGTGTCGGCCAGCCTGGGACGGGATGCGGGCGCGTGGCGGTCCGGCGAGGCTGATGGGGGCGGTACGGACGGGTGGCGCGGGGGGAATCGCAGGGCGCGAATTCCGTAACCGCACGCGAACGGCGGGGGGCTTGCGAGGGAAGTTGGCCGGCGGCCCAGAGGGTGACCATGTCCTGCAGGCGGCCGATCAGACGGGCCAGCGTGGCCAGGATGAGGGCGTGCAGCGCCGCCACGATTCCGGCCTCGGCGGCACGGAGATCGGCCTCCGCGCGGATCGCGGCGGCGATGCCGGCGACCTGCTGGGCCAGGGGTGGGGGGCTGTTTTCTAACATTCTGCTGTTATATCTAACTGTCGCCGGAGGTGCAACAGGAAATTTTGCGGTGTGCGGATTTTTTTCGTGTCGCGTGCGGGGAACAGGTGTCGGGCCGGCGCGTTGGCTGAGGGTCCACAGAAAGGGACCAGGCCATGACCGCACGCCCACCTCCCGTGCCGCCGGAGCAGCAGGGACCGCATTCCGGCAAGGAAGAGGCCAAGACCGATGAAGGCCGCAAGGCCGTGACACGCAACGAGCGCGAGCGGAACCTGGACCAGCAGGGGCGTCAGGGGAACCTCAAGCAGAACATCGAGAACCAGGGTCGGCAACAGGATCGGTGAGCATGGCCAAGGGACAGGACAACCCGGCGACCGAACGCTTCGGCGGGCCGGGAGCAAGCCACGAGGACCGCAAGCATCCCGGCAAGAACAAGCAACCCTCGGGGCGCAAGGGGGGCGGGGACACGAGTGGGCCCGCCCCCGGTGAGCCGACGAGCGGGCGGGACAGCAAGGTGTCCGGCGGGGGTGGGGAGCGGGATTCGCATCATACCCACACTCCGAAGCGGTCTTGAAGGAAGCAAGACTCTTCTTTTTCTGAAGAAAAAGAAGCAAAAAGACTTTTATCCATTTGCATCGCGTTCAAATGTTTGGCGCAGGCCAAGGGATGAAAGTTTTTTGGTTCTTTTTTTCAAAAAAGAACGTGCTTCCTACTCTTCGCTGAACCGCAGCCGATGGCTGGAATGGCCGTGGATGAAGAGGCGTGGGTTGCCGCCGGCCAGGGAGTCGGTGCCGCGGAGTTCAGGTTCGCCGATGGCCTGCACGTACCAGCCGCCGTGTTCGAGGATGCGCTCTGGCGGGGACCATGAGGTGGGGTCGGCGATGTCGTCGATGAACGACACGTAGGCGCCTTCCTGGGTCCAGTCGGGGCCCTGGGTGCGGTTGAGCAGCACGACGTGGCAGCCGAGCGCCAGGTTGCGGTGGATGGAGGGGCCCCAGAAGGCGTCGGAGCGGTGTTCGTGCCAGGACGTGGTGGCGGGCAGGACGGGGCGGCCGGTGCCGCCGATGCCGGGTTCGGTCCAGCCGGTGCCGGTCCAGCGCCAGACTTTTCCGACGGGGTCGGGCAGGTCGGTGAGCGCGAGGCGGGCGATCTGGATGCCCTGGTGGGCGGCGGGGCCGGTGTAGGCGGAGAACAGGATGTAGGCGTGGCCGGAGGCGGGGTCGATGGCCCAGCTTGGGTCGCCGACGCCGCCGGGGAAGTAGGTGTTGGGGGAGGATTCGCAGCTGTCGTCGACATCGGGATCCTGGAGGACCAGGCCGAGGTCGTGGAAGCTGTGGCCACCATCGTGGGAGCGGGCGATGCCGATGGCGGGGACGGTGAACCAGAGCCGGTCGGGGCAGCGGCGGGCGTAGTCCTCGCGGTGGTAGAGGGCCCAGAGATCGCCCTGGTCGTCGCGGTGGATGGCCTCGATCCACCAGTGCACATGCTCGGCGCCGAGCAGGCGGACGGGGTGGGGGTGGGCGAGGTGGTCGAGGCTGGGGCCGGAGGTGAAGGAAGGGGTTTGGGCGGAGGTGAAGAGGTGGAAACCCCGGTCGTCCCAGAAGGACGGGGAGTTGCAGTCGGTGTTGCCGGGGAGGCGGAGATGGGGGGCGGGCTCGAGGGTGATGCGGCGGGTCATGGGGGGAGGCTACCATGCGGGCGCCTTGTGTCGACCGGCGGCATAGGCGGGGCGGGACGCGAAGGTGAAGCAAGAGTCTTCTTTTTCTGAAGAAAAAGAAGCAAAAAGACTTTTTATCTATTTGTACCGCGGGCGGATGGTCCAGCATGGCGCAAATGGACAAAAGTTTTTTGGTTCTTTTTTTCAAAAAAGAACGTTCTTCCTTTCCTACGCTGGCAGTACCAGCCCTCGACACGACCCGAAGCCGATGCTTGCGGCGCCATCGCGCTGGGCGCGGGCGTACAGGGTGATTTCGTCGCCGTCGTGGAGGAATGCTCGGATTTCGCCGTTGGGCAGGGTGAGGGGGTTTCGGCCGCCGCGGGTGATTTCCATCAGGGCGCCCCAGCCGGTGGGTTCGGGCGAGGAGATGGTTCCGGTGCCGAAGAGGTCGCCGGGGTGGAGGTCGCAGCCGTTGCTGGCGTGGTGGGCGACCATCTGGGCGGGGGTCCAGTAGAGGTGGAGCGCGTTGCCGAGGGAGAGGCGGGCGGGGGGGTGGTTTTCGGCGCGCATTTGGGCGGTGTGGAGTGTGACTTCAAGCGTGAGGTCGAGGGCGCCGGTGGCCTGGTCGGCCGGGTCGTGCAGGTGGGGGAGCGGGGCGGGGTCGCCGTTGGGGCGTGGGGGTTGGGGGGCGCGGAAGGGGGCGAGGGCTTCGGGGGTGATGACCCAGGGGGAGATGGAGGTTTGGAAGTTCTTGGCCAGGAAGGGCCCGAGGGGTTGGGATTCCCAGGACTGGATGTCGCGGGCGGACCAGTCGTTCAGGAGGCAGTAGCCGGCGATGTGGTGGGCGGCGTCGGCGATGGGGATGGGGTGGCCGGGTTGGTTGCCGGGGCCGATCCAGATGCCGAGTTCGAGCTCGTAGTCGAGGTTGCGGCAGGGGCCGTAGGTGGGGGCTTGTTCGTCGGGGAGCTTGCGCTGGCCTTGCGGGCGGCGGAGGGGGGCTGGGGAGGGGCGGACCGAGGAGGCGCGGCCGTGGTAGGCGACGGGGACGTATTTGTAGTTCGGCATCAAGGGGTTGTCGGGGCGGAAGAGCAGGCCGCCGTTTCGGGCGTGGTGGATGCCGGCGTAGAAGTCGGTGTAGTCGCCGATTTTCGCGGGGAGGTGGAGGGTGCAGGCGGCGGCTTCGTGGAGGAGGGTTTCGCGGGCGGGGCTGGTTTCGTGCAGGAGGGCGAAGAGTTGGGTGCGCAGGGCCTGGCGGGCGGGAGCGCCGCGGGCGAAGAGGGGGTTGAGGGAGGCGGTGGTGGCCTCGATGGCGCTTACGGCTTCGCCGGTAAGGAGGCCGGCGGCGAGGGCGGCGCGGAGGTCGAGGATGGCGTCGCCGATGGCGGTGCCGGGGCGGGGGGTGCCGTTCGGCGGGGAGAAGATGCCGAGGGGGAGGTTCTGGAGGGGGAAATCCGGGTGGCCGTTGGCGCTGCGGACCCAGGAGCGGGCGGTGGGGGCGTGGGTTTGGTCGATCATGGCGTGAAGCGCTTTGCGAGGCCGTTCCAGACCGCGTCGTAGGCCGGTTGGCGCTGGGGGGAGGCCATGGCGGACTGCGTCGGGCGGAGGGTGGCGGCGGTTTCGAACATGAAGGCGAGGGTGCCGTCGATCTTGTGCGGGGCCAAGGGGACGGCTTCAGCCCGCGCGGTGGTGGGGGCGTCGGGGCCGTGGGCGGACATCATGGGGTGGAGGCTGAAGCCGCCGGGGAGGAAGCCGTCGGCCTTGCCGTCGTAGGCGCCGGTGATGAGGCCCATGCATTCGTTCATCACGTTGCGGTGGAACCAGGGCGGGCGGAACGTGTCCTCCGCCACCAGCCAGCGCGGGGGGAAGATGACGAAGTCGAGGTTGGCGCGGCCCGGGGTGTCGGTGGGGGAGGTCAGCACGGTGAAGATCGAGGGGTCCGGGTGGTCGAAGCTGATGGTGCCGATCGTGTTGAAATGGGCGAGGTCGTATTTGCAGGGGGCGCAGTTGCCGTGCCAGGCGACGACGTCGAGCGGGGAGTGGTCGAGGGTGGTTGACCAGAGGGTACCGAGGAATTTCTGGACGATCTCGGTGGGGTGGTCGTGGTTTTCGAACCAGGCGGTGGGGGTGAGGAAGTCGCGCGGGTTGGCGAGGCCGTTGGCGCCGATGGGGCCGAGGTCGGGGAGGCGGAGCATGGCGCCGTGGTTCTCGGCGACGTAGCCGCGGGCGGAGTCGGCCAGGAGGATGACGCGGAAGCGCAGGCCGCGGGGGATGAGGGCGATTTCGCCGGGGGCGACGGACAGGCGGCCGAGCTCGGTTTCGAGGCGGAGGGCGCCGTGTTCGGGGACGATGAGGAGTTCGCCGTCGGCGTTCCAGAAGATGCGGTCCATGGAGCGGTTGGCGGCGTAGAGGTGGACTGAGACGCCTTGGTCGTAGGCGGCTTCGGCGGTGGCGAACATGGTGGTGAGGCCGGCGAGGAAGTCGGTGGGGGCTTGCGGCAGCGGAAGGGGGTTCCAGCGCAGGCGGTTGGGGTTCGGGGGGGCGAGGGGGGTGGCGAGGGTTGGGTGTTGGATGGGCTGGTAGGGCGGGTGGTTGGCGGAGGGGCGGATGCGGTAGAGCCAGGTGCGGCGGGCTTCGCGGCGGGGGACGGTGAAGGGGGTGGCGGAGAACTGCTCGGCATAGAGGCCGTGGGCGGGGCGCTGGGGGGAGTTGCGGCCTTGGGGGAGGGCGCCGGGGAGGGCTTCGGTGGCAAACTCGTTGCCGAATCCGGATTGCAGGCGATCGGTGGTGGTGGTCGTGTCCATGGGGCGCCCCTCCTTGGTTGAGGGGAGTTTAGTTTCGGGTGAAACTTTCGGGAAGCTATTCGTAGAGGCGGATGCGGAAGGTGCGCTTTGCCATGCTGCACATTCCCAGGTCGCGATGCGGCAACCGCTGGAGGGCGCTTTCTATCATGCCGCAGCTTTGCATGGTCAGCGACGCGTTCGGCTCGCGCGGCGCCGGCGTCGTGTTCAGGACCGCGACCATGGGTTTTTGGGCGCTCTCCAACTGCCGCGCGACTGTTTCGCCGATTTCGCACGTATTCTGTTGGCCTGGCTCTTCGCTGATGAAGGTGGTGGCCGGGCGGAGGTCGATCCTCAGCTGGTACAGAATGACCGCGTTGTCGCCGAAGCTGTCGTAACTCTCATGGCCGACGAACAGTGATTTCGCAGACGGGGGAAAGAGGTCCGTGCAGCCAGACGTCCATTGGCGGGCCAGTTGGTCTCCCCGCTGCCAGTCAGGGCGCAGGCCGACTTTGCGCGCGTGATAGTCGGCCGATGCAAGGAGGGGGACCAGCAGGATGCCGCCACACAATATAGCAGTCGCGGTTGTTGCCAGTCGCGACCACAGCGCCAGGGAGATGATCCCTGCCGCGCCGATCATGAAAGTCAGTGACAAGAGATGCGCGCCGTCCGCACGCCCGAACGCATACGGCATGATTGCGACGGGCATGCCAAAGACAACGGCCATCTCGCCCAGCCTCGACGCGCCAGGCATCCGCCAGGGGCGGAAGGACAATACCGCTGCTGTCGCCAAGGCGGCGAGGGAGAACGGCGCGGTGATCCATTGCGCGTCCATGGTGAAGATGCTGGTGACCGGCGGGAGTGGTAGCGTCCGATAAGGCAATGTTGTCAGCGGAATTCCAAACATCCACTGCAGCGCCGCCGGCAACGTGCCTTGATGCAGAGTGAACGCCGCGATGATCCCGGCGCCGAGCACCATTCCCGCGGCACTCGCAGCGGCGCAGGCGCCGAGGCGGGCCGACAGGTGCTTCATGGTTGCGCGTGCGCCCGTCAGGGACGGCAGGGTTGGCGACGCCCAGACAATGACCGCCGCACCGACGAGAACGAGGGTCATCGGCAGGATGCGATCCCAGCGCCAGACCATCGTTGCGGTGGATACAAGAACGTAGCAACAGATGTTGAGCCTGGTTGGGCCATTGCGGATCACGACGACCGGCACAAGGCACATCGCCATCATGAGGCCTGTAATGAGAGGCTCCCATCCCCAGGCGCCCCAGAACAGTACGACGATGGACATGAAGAGGAGATAGCAAGTCGCGACGAAAACCCGCCGCAGTCGATCGCTTATGGCCCAGATCAAGGCCATGTTGATTGCGTGAAGGATCGCCGTGAGGGTCCAGGCGACGAGATAAATGCTTGCCGGTGTCTCAAGCCCCAGGAGTGTACCGAACACGGCCGCGACGCCGGGGCCGTAGACTTCCCCGAAGTCTCGGTACATCACCAGGCCACGGGCAGGATAGGCCGATTGCAGGACATAGAGCGGACCGTCGTAGAAGAACGGCGGGTGCGCATTGAATATCGCCGCGGTGAATGACCATGTCGCGGCGACTGCGCCGAGTAGAAGCCCCGCCCAGCCCACGAATTGCAGGACGGACGGCTGGGACGCGAGCCACGCGGTCCTCGGGGCCAGCGCAACATGGGCCGAGACTTGGCTGGCTGTCGCTGCGGTGTCTGGCCGGTCCTTCGCGTGCGCGGGGCCGGCAGGACCGGGGCCATTGGGCATGGGATACCACGAACGTTCCGATACAATAGCATATCGCATACGGAATCGATCGGCAATGCGGCAGCCCCGGCCGGGCAGTCGTGGCGCGGTCGGGCGTGCGGGCTTGGCTGGTCAGGCGGGCTTTGCGGCGAGGGCGATGGCCTGCTTGACGATGTCCGGGTCGCCGATGTGATTGGCGAGCAGGAGGACGAGCTTGGCGTCGAGTTGGCGGGAGGCTTCGGGGGTGAGGTCGCGGTGGGCGTTCATCAGGGCTTCGAAGACGCCGTCGGGGTCGGGGAGGTTGGCGGTGGTGATCAGGGTTGGCACAGGGCTCTCCGGTGGGCGGCGGCGATGGCCTCCCGGGTCGGGCGGTGCCAGCGGGCGGCGATGTGGTGGTCGGGGCGCAGCAGGATGACGTCGCCTTCGGTGGCGGCGTAGCGGGCGGCGGCGGGCGAGGTCGGCGGGAGGTTCAGTTCGCCTAGGCCGGGCGGAAGCGGAGGGCTGGGGCCGAAGGTGAAGGCGGTGAAGGTGGGGGGGAGGCGGCGGAGGAGCCAGCCTTGGTCGGTGGGGGCGTCGGGGGCGGGGGTGCCGGGCGGGGGGCCGCCGGTCCACGGGGTGTCGTCCGGCATGTTGAGGGGGGAGGCGGTGTAGGTGGCGGGGCGGGCGAGGCGGCCGGAGTTGACCGGGGGGCGGGCGAATGCGTGGTGCTCGGCGAGCGACAGGATGGCGGCGCGGTAGGCGTGGGCGGCGTCGTTCTTGGGGGTGATGAAGTCGGTGCTGCGGGTGGAGTTCAGGATGTTCTCGTCGGCGGCGGGGATGCGTTCGGCGTCGTAGGTGTCGAGCAGGGATTCCGGGGCTTCGCCGTGCAGGTGGGCGGCGAGTTTCCAGGCGAGGTTGTCGGCGTCCTGGATGCCGCCATTGCCGCCGCGGGCGCCGAAGGGGCTGACCTGGTGGGCGGCGTCGCCGAGGAAGAGGATGCGGCCGTGGCGGAACTTCTCCAGGCGGCGGCAGCGGAAGGTGTAGACGCTGACCCATTCGAGCTCAAACTCGACGTTCGGGCCGAGCATGGCGGCGACGCGGGGGCGGACGTTCTCGGGGCGCTTTTCCTCGTCGGGGTCGGCGTTCCAGCCGAGTTGGAAGTCGATGCGCCAGACGTCGTCGGCCTGGCGGTGGAGGAGGACGGAGCCGCCCGGGTGGAACGGCGGGTTGAACCAGAACCAGCGCTCGGCGGGGAAGGGCGCCTTCATGGTGACGTCGGCGATCAGGAAGCGGTCCTGGAAGGTCTTGCCGACGAAGGGGAGGTCGAGGCGGCGGCGGATTTCGCTGCGGGCGCCGTCGGCGGCGAGGAGCCAGTCGGCTTCGAGGGTGGTGGGGCCGTGCGGGGTTTCGATGTGCAGGGTGGTGTGGGTTTCGTGGCGGATGAGGTCGGTGACGCGGTGTTTCCAGCGCAGGTCGACGCCGGCCTGCTCGCAGGCCTGCACGAGGAGTTCCTCCAGGTGGTACTGCTGGAGGTTGATGAAGGCGGGGAATTCGTGGCCGGGTTCCTGCTGGAGGTCGAAGGCGTAGACCTGCTTCTCGCCGGCGAAGACGCGGCCGGTGTTCCAGGTGACGCCCTTGGCCAGGAGCGCGTCGCCGAGGCCGAGGCGGGAGAGGATTTCGAGGGTGCGCTTGGCGTGGCAGATGGCGCGGGAGCCGATGGAGACGGTGTCGTCGTCGTCGAGCAGGACCGTCCTGATGCCGCGCTGGGCGAGGTCCAGCGCCACGGTGAGGCCGACCATGCCGCCGCCGACGACGATCACGGGGTGGCGGGCGCCGGGGTCGCTGGGGGGACGGGCGGGGTAGCGGGGCGGGGTGTAGGGCATCAGGATTCTTCTCTTTCTGTAGAAAAAGAAGCAAAAAGACTTTCATCCATTTGCGCGCGGAAGGTCCGTGCTAGCCTAATGGATGAAAGTTTTTTGGTTCTTTTTTTCAAAAAAGAACATGCTTACTTGATCTCTCCGTCCTTCGCCTTGCCCTCGAGCGCCTTCCACATCTCGATATCGCGCTCCGCTGTCCAGATGCGCGGCGTGTCGATGCCTTTGGCCTCGTCGAAGGCGCGGCTGACGTTGAAGGGCATGCAGTGGTCGAAGATGACCCAGTGGCCGAATTCGGGGCGCATCCGGTCGATCGCTTCGGCGTAGATGGCGCGCAGGTCGGCCCCCTTGGCGGCGGCGGCCTTGACGATGGCGAAGAGTTTGCTGGTGAAGGCCTCGGTGCCGTCCAGCGCTTCCTTCACCTCGGCGGCGTTCATCAGGGCGCGGCCGCGGCCGGGGACCATCTTCTCGGCGCCGAGCTCGCGCAGCTTGCGGATGGTGGAGGGCCAGTCGGTGAAGTGGGCGTCGCCACAATAGGGGGTGGCGCCGAACTCGACGGTGTCGCCGGCGAAGAGGACTTTCTCCTTCGGCAGCCAGACGATGGTGTCGCCGGCGGTATGGGCGCGGCCGATGTGGATGATTTGCGCTTCGCGGTCGCCGAGCCAGAGGGTCATTTTCTGGTGGAAGGTCTGGGTGGGCCAGGTGAGGCCGGGGATGCTTTCCTTGCCGCGGAACAGGCGGGGGAAGCGGCCGATCTCGCTGTCCATGTCCTGCTGGCCGCGCTCGACGATCATGCTGCGGCAGACGTCGGAGGCGATGATCGAGTGGGCGGGGTAGCCGGTGGCGCCGAGGACGCGGACGGCGTGGTAGTGGGTGAGGACGATCTGGGTGACCGGCTTGTCGGTGACGGTGGCGATTTTTGCCTGGACGTCGGCGGCCATGATCGGGGTGGCCTGGGCATCGACGACGACCGTGCCGTTCGGGCCGACGATGACGCCGGAGTTGGGGTCGCCCTCGGCGGTGTAGGCGTAGAGGCCGGGGCCGAGCTCGTCGAACGAGACCTGCTTTTCGGCCATGTCGTTGGTGGAGGCGAAGCCGGACATGATTTCCACTCCCTGGGCGCGGTTCGCAGGATGCACGAAGCGGCGTAGGCTGTCTTGGGACAGGGCGATAGTTTCAGATGGAACTGAATGCAAGTGCTGCGCTGGACGGGCCGTTCCTGCTGGAGGGGTTCCTGCCCTACCAGTTGTCGGTGGCGGCGAACCGGATTTCGCGGCTGTTCGCGCGGCGGTATTCGCGGGAGTTCGGGGTTTCGATCGCCGAATGGCGGGTGATGGCGGTGGTGGGGCGGTTCGGGGCGATCACGGCGCGCGTGGTGGCGGAGCGGACCGAGATGGACAAGGTGAAGGTGAGCCGGGCGGCCGCGGGGCTGCTGGGCAAGGGGTTGCTGGCGCAGGCGGTGGACCCGCAGGATGGGCGGGCGCGGCTGTTGCGGCTGACGGCGCGGGGGCAGGACGTGCATCGGGCGATCGTGGCGCGGGCGCGGACGCTGGCCGGCGAGTTGGCGGCGGGATTGGCGCCGGGGGAGCAGGCGGCGTTGCAGTCGGCGCTGGCGCGGTTGAGTGTGCATGCCAGGTTGCTGGAGGAGGCGGAGGGGGGTGACGAGCCCCCTGCCCCGCCGGAACCCTAAGGGAGGTTGCTATGGAACGGTTGATGCCGGTGGCGGAGCGGGTGGGCGCGTTGCTGAAGCAGCGCGGCGACAAGGTGGCGGTGGCGGAGAGCTCGGCCGGCGGGTTGATCTCGGCGGCGCTGCTGGCGGTGGCCGGGGCCTCGGCCTACTACCAGGGGGGTGTGGTGGTGTACACGCGGCTGTCGCGCAACCTGTTGCTGGACCTGTCGGACCGGGACCTGGCCAGCGTGCCGCCGAATTCGGTGGGGATGGCGGCGCTGATGGCCGGCGCGGTGCGGGAGAAGTTCGGCACCACCTGGGGGCTGGCGGAGACTGGGGCGGCGGGACCGGGCGGCAACAGGTATGGGCATCCGGCCGGGCGGGCGTGCTTCGCGGTGGCCGGCGCGATGCCGCTTTCGCTGCAGATCGACACGGATATCGACGACCGGGTGGAGAACATGTGGCTGTTCGCCGAGCGCGCCTTGCAGGTGTTCGAGGAAGCGTTGAAGGGCTGATGGACGAGGTTTCGCTGCTGCGGGCGCTGCACCGGCCCGGGACGATCGTGGATGTCGGCGCGCATGACGGGGCGCTGACGGTGCCGCTGGCGGGGCTGGCGGGCGCGCGCGTGCTGGCGTTCGAACCGCTGCCGAGCGCGTTCGCGCGGCTGGAGGCGGCGGTGGCCGGGTTGCCGGTGGAACTGCGGCGCGAGGCGCTGGGAGTGGGGCCTGGGCGGCTGTCGCTGGAGGTGCCGGTGGTCGGCGGGATCGCGCGGGAGCAGTGGGCATCAGTCGCGAAGGACTATGGCGCGATTGCGGCGGCTGACCCGCGGGTGGAGGACGTGCTGCGCTGGGATGTCGAGGTGATCGCGCTGGATTCGCTCGGGTTGGACGACGTGACCGCGATGAAGGTGGATGCGGAGGGCGCCGAGGAGGAGGTGCTGCGCGGCGCGGAAGCGACGCTGCGTCGGTGCCGGCCGGTGCTGACGGTCGAGATCGAGGAGCGGCACCGGGCGGGCAGCACCGTGGCGGTCCCGGCGTTCCTGGCGGGGCTGGGGTATCGGGGGTTCTACTGGCTCGACGGGACGTGGCGGGCGATCGAGACGTTCGATGCCTCCGTCATGCAGGTGGCGTCGGTGTCGCCGGCGAGTTTCGCGGCGTCGGACCCGTATGTGTTCGTGTTCGCGTTCGTGCCGGAGGGGCGGGTGGGGGAGTTGCTCAAGGTCACAGGATAAGAAAGGTCTTCTTTTTCTGAAAAAAAAGAAGCAAAAAGACTTTTATCCATTGGCGCCGCGGGCAAAGGTCAGCCTGGGCAAAAATGGATGAAAGTTTTTTGGTTCTTTTTTTCAAAAAAGAACATTCTTGCCTTATCCGGCGCTGCACCCCAGCGCCTTGACCTTGCGGGCGGTGCTGGCCGGAAACTTCTCCAGCTTGCCGATCGGGCGGATCGGGCGGCGCACCAGTTCGCCGCCGCAATTGGGACATGTTCCGCGCAGGGTTTCGTCGGTGCAGGTGGCGCAGAAGGTGCACTCGAAGGAGCAGATGCGCGCGGCGAGGCTTTCGGGCGGGAGGTCGGTGCCGCAGCATTCGCAGCAGGGGCGGAGTTCGAGCATGGCGGCGCCTCGCGTCAGGTGAGGTAGCGGGCGGCCAGGTGCGCCTGGAAGTCCGCGGGGTCGAGCGGCTTGCCGGTGGCTTCGACGAGGAGATCGTTGAAGCCGAGGCGGTTGCCCTTGGCGTGGACGTGGGTTCGCAGCCAGGCGACGAGCGGGGCGAGGTCGCCCTGGGCGAGGTGGGCGTCCATGTCGGTGGTGGTGCGGGCGGCGCGCATGAGCTGGGCGGCGGCCATGGCGCCCAGGGTGTAGCTGGGGAAGTAGCCGACGGCGCCGTCGTACCAGTGGATGTCCTGCAGGCAGCCGCGCGCGTCGTCGGGGGGCGTGATGCCGAGCAGGGCGTGCAGGCCGTCGTTCCAGGCGGCGGGCAGGTCGGCAACGGCGAGGTCGCCGCTGACCAGGGCCTGTTCGAGGCGGAAGCGCAGGATGACGTGGGCGGGATAGGTCATCTCGTCGGCGTCGACGCGGATGAAGCCGCGGCCGATGCGGCGCCAGAGGCGGGCGAGGTTGTCCGGCGCGTAGGGGGCGGGGTCGCCGCCGAAGGTTTCGAGGAGCTGCGGGCCGAGCCAGGACAGGTAGGCGTCGGAGCGGCAGGCCTGCATCTCGATGATGAGAGATTGGGATTCGTGGGCGGCCATGCCGGCGGATTCCCCGACGGGCTGGCGGGCGTGGGCGGCAGGGAGGCCGCGCTCGTAGAGGGCGTGGCCGGTCTCGTGCATAACGCCGAGCAGGGACTGGGCGAAGTCGGCCTCGTCGTAGCGGGTGGTGATGCGCACGTCCGTGGGGGTGCCGCCGCAGAACGGGTGGGTGGAGCGGTCGAGGCGGGAGTGGTCGGGCTCCAGGCCGGCGCGGGCGGAGAGGCGGCGGCACAGGGCTTCCTGCAGCGCCTCGGGGAAGGGGCCGGCGGGGCGGAGGGGTGGTCCTTTGCGGGCCTGGAGTTCCTCGGCGCGCGGCAGGGCATCGGCGAGGAAGGCTTCGTAGGCGGCGAAGACCGGGGCGACGTCGGCGGCGGCGATGCCGCGCTGGTAGCCGTCCATCAGGGCGTCGTAGGGGGAGAGGCCGAGCCGGGGCGACAGGGCCGCGGCCTGTTCGCGGACAAGGCGGATGACTTCGGCGAGATGGGGGCGGACGAGCGCGAAATCGCTGGTGCGGCGGGCTTCGCGCCAGGTTTTCTCGCAAGCGGAATTGGCGCGGGCCTGGGCCTCGACGAGGTCGGCCGGCAGCGCCGTCGCGCGGGTGTGGGCGTGGCGCATCAGGCGCAGGTTGGCCTGGTCCCACGGGTCGGTCGGCGGAGTCGCTTCGGCGTCGGCGAGGTCGTCGGCCACCTGGGAGTCGGTGGCGAGTTGGTGCGCGAGGCCGGCGAGCACGGCCATCTGGTCGCCGCGGGCGGGGCCGCCGCCGGTCGGCATCATGGCGGCGGCGTCCCAGCCGAGCATGGCGGCGGCCTCGCCGATGGTGGCGATGCGGGCGGCGCGGGCCACGAGGCGGGCGTAGGCGGGATGGTTGGTCATGGGCGCAGCACCTTGCGGGCGTAGAGGGCGAAGATGACGAGGAGGCCGGCGGCGAGGCCGTACCAGGTGATGGCGTAGGAGAGGTGGTTGTTGGCCGGGCGCGGCAGCGTGCGGGCGGGGTCGGGGCTGCCCGGGCTTGGGCTGCCGGGCGGGGCGAGGGCGACGAGGATGAAGGGGGCGAGGTCGGGGACGCCGAGCGCGGGGCCGATGGTGGCGGGGTTCAGCGTGAAGAAGCGGCGATTGGCCAGGTCGTCGGTGGCGGCGAAGGGGCCGGCGGCGTCGGGCGGGCGGACATAGCCTTCCACGGCGGCAGGCTCGGCGGGCATGGGTGCGGGCGGCGCGGCGGGATGGGGCACGGGCACCCAGCCGCGATCCACCAGCACCGGCGCGGTGCCGTCGCGGCGCAGGACGGCGAGGAGGCGGGCGCCGCCGGTCGGCTCGGCGCCGATGGTGCGGACTTCCGCGCCATAGAGGGCGGTGGTCGGGTGGAACACGCCCTCGGCGCGGACGCGCGCGAAGCGGGGCGGCGTGGTGCCGAGGGGAACGGGCGGCGCGCGCTCGGCCAGGGCGATGGCGGCGAGGATGTCGCGCTTCCACAGCATGCGGTTCACCTGCCAGGTGCCGAGGCCGAGCAGGGTGGCCAGCATGACCAGGGTCATCAGGCCGGGAATGAGGAGCGCGCGCAGCCTGGGCGTCACAGCCCCATCTCACTGGCGCGGTGGCGGAACTGCAGCGCCACGAGGGCGGCCTTCAGCGGGCGGATCATCAGCAGCGCGAGGGGAAGGGTCACCACGGGCCACAGCACGGCGTGGACCCAGAGCGGCGGCTCGAAGCGGAACTCCACCCAGAAGGCGAGGCCGACGACGATGGTGCCCAGCAGGAGGATGACCAGGGCGGCCGGGCCGTCGCCGGTGTCGTGGGCTCGCAGATCAAGCCCGCACGCGGTGCATGCGGGCTTGATCGTGAGGATGCCGTCGTAGAGCTTGCCCTGGCCGCAGCGGGGGCAGCGGCAGGCCAGGGCGGCAAGCCACCACGGGGGTGGCGCCGCAGCCATCAGTGGTGGGCGATCTCGCCGGCGCCCCACCAGTAGATGCAGATGAAGAGGAACAGCCACACCACGTCGACGAAATGCCAGTACCAGGCGGCCGCCTCGAAGCCGAAATGGCGCTCCGGGGTGAAGTGGCCCTTGCTGGCGCGCACGAGGCAGACGGCGAGGAAGATGGTGCCGACGATCACGTGGAAGCCGTGGAAGCCGGTGGCGAGGAAGAACACCGAGGGATAGACGCCGCCGCCGACGAACTTGAACGGAGCCAGCGAGTATTCCCAGGCCTGCAGCCCGGTGAACAGGAGGCCGAGCGCCACGGTCAGCGAGAGGCCGAGCAGCAACGACTTGCGGTCGTTGTGCACCAGCGCGTGGTGCGCCCAGGTCAGGGTGGTGCCGGAGAGCAGCAGGATCATCGTGTTGAGGAAGGGCAGGCCCCAGGGGTCGAAGGTCAGCACGCCCTGCGGCGGCCAGACCAGCACTTCGGCGCCCGAGACATGCTCCGGATACAGGGCGAAGTGGAAGAAGGCCCAGAAGAAGCCGACGAAGAACATCACCTCGCTGGCGATGAACATGATCACGCCGTAGCGCAGGCCGAGGCGCACGATGGTGCTGTGCATGCCCGGGGTGCTGCTTTCCTTCAGCACGTCGCGCCACCAGCCGAACATGACGCCCAGCGTTCCCAGCAGACCGAGGATGAGCAGCCACCAGTTGCCGAAATGCGAGACCAGGACGATGCCGGTCAGCGTGGCACCGCCGGTGAGCGCGCCGAGGATCGGCCAGGGCGAGGGGTCGACCAGGTGGTACGGCTGCTTCAGGCCGGAACTGGTGATTCCGTTGCCCGATAGGGTCGAGGCGCCGTGCGAGTCGCTGCTCATGCCATGCTTGTCCCAGGTGGTGGCCGCATCATCGTCATATCACGCGCCGCGGCAAGCGGGAGCCTGCGCGCGCCGGAGGCAGGAGGGGCCGCGCGTCATGGCGTGGCCCTCTTCTGGCCGACATGCGGGCCCGCCGCGGCGATCGTGGCGTCGTCGAGGCTGCGGAAGAAGGTGTAGGAGATCGTGATGGTGCGCAGGTTGCGCGTATCGGGGTCGTCGAGGATGGCAGGGTCGACCCAGAAGCTGAGCGGGAAGGACATTTCCTGGCCAGGCGTCAGCGTCTGTTCGTCGAAGCAGAAGCAGGCGGTCTTGTGGAAGTAGCGTCCGGCCTTGTCGGGGGTGACGTTGTAGGTGGAAACGCCGGTGACGGGACGGTCGGTGGGGTTGCGGGCAACGTAGAAGGCGACCGCTTCCTCGCCCAGGCGCAGGGTGACGTCGCGCTGCACCGGGGCGAATTTCCACGGCATGCCCGAATTCACGTCGGCATTGAAGCGGACGGTGATGGTGCGGTCGATCGTGCGCGGGCTCGGGGCCGCGTCGATGCGGGGCGTGCCGCCGTAGCCGGTGATCTGGCAGAAGATGCGGTAGAGCGGCACGGCGGCGAAGGACAGGCCGAGCATGCCGCCGATCACACCCAACAGGGTAAAGGCGATCACGCCGTTCCGGGCCGGGCGCGGGGGCGTGGCGGGCGTTTGGGCGGGCGTTTGGGCGGGCGTTGTCACGTCAGCCTCCGATGCCGGGTTTGGTCATCTTCACCACCGTGATCGCGTAGAACAGCACGGACAGCGCGATGAGGACCACCAGCATGGCGATGTTGCGGCCGCGGCGGCGGCGGCGCGCTTCGTCGTCGCGCTGGCTGGGAGGAACGACAGCCGGGGGCTCGGGCGCGGGCGTCATGGCCTAGCCCACCAAGCGGTCGGCCGCGATGGCGGCGAACAGGATGAACAGATAGGCGATCGAGAACTTGAAGGTGTTGCGCGCGGGGGTGTCGTTCGTCTGGCTGACGCCGGACGAATCCTGCGCGTCGCGCAACACGCGCCAGGAGCAGGCGAGGAAGCCGATGCCCAGGGCCAGCGCGGTCGCACCATAGATCGGGCCGGCGAGACCCAGCGCCCACGGCGCCAGCGACACGGCCACGAGAACGAGCGTGTAGACGAAGATGTGCCGGCGGGTTTCGCGCGCGCCGGCCACGACAGGCAGCATCGGCACGCCGGCCCGGGCGTAGTCGGCATGGGCCCAGAGCGACAGCGCCCAGAAATGCGGCGGGGTCCAGAAGAACACGATGGCGAACAGCAGCAGCGGCAGCGTCTCGAGCCCCCCGGTCACGGCGGCCCAGCCGATCACCGGGGGGAAGGCGCCGGCGGCACCGCCGATGACGATGTTCTGCGCCGTCCGGCGCTTCAGCCACATCGTGTAGATGAACACGTAGAAGCCGATCGAGGCGGCCAGCACACCGGCGGCGACGAAGTTGGTCGCCAGGGCCATGACCAGCACCGAGGCGACGGCGAGGACCACGCCGAAGCCGAGCGCCTCGCCCGGCGCGATGCGGCCGGCCGGGATCGGGCGGTTGCGGGTGCGGCGCATCACCAGGTCGATGTCGCGGTCGTACCACATGTTGATCGCGCCGGCGGCCCCGGCCGCGACCGTGATGCAGAGGATCGCGGTGGCGGCCAGCACCGGGTGCAGGCTGCCCGGGGCGATGATCATGCCGATCCAGCCGGTGAAGACCACCAGCATCACCACGCGCGGCTTGAGCAGCGCGATCCAGTCGGAAACCGACGAGATCGGCAGCTCCGCGCTGGCGGCTTGGGCGCCGTCGCGCAGGGCGGCGGGGTGCCCCCCTGGCTGCGGCAACACCTGGCTGGCGGCTTCGGTCATGGCCTCACCGGATCCTGGGAAGAACCTCGAAGGAATGGAACGACGGCGGCGACGACTGGGTCCATTCCAGGGTGGTGGCACCCTCGCCCCAGTAGTTGTCGGCCAGCTTCTCCTTCGAGGTGAAGGTACGGAAGCAGAGGTAGAGGAACACGACCATCGAGGCGGCGCTGATGTAGGCGCCGATCGAGGAGACCATGTTCCAGCCGGCAAACGCGTCGGGATAGTCCACGTAGCGGCGCGGCATGCCGGCGAGGCCGAGGAAGTGCATCGGGAAGAAGGTGAGGTTCACGCCGACGAACACCATCCAGAAGTGGATCTTGCCCAGCGCCTCCGGATACTGGCGCCCGCTCATCTTGCCGATCCAGTAGTAGAAGCCGGCGAAGATCCCGAACACCGCGCCCAGCGACAGCACGTAGTGGAAGTGGGCGATCACGTAGTAGGTGTTGTGCACGTACTGGTCGATGCCGGCATTGGCCAGAACCACGCCGGTGACGCCGCCGACGGTGAACACGAAGATGAAGCCGACCGCCCAGAGCATGGGCGTCTTCATCTCGATGGAGCCGCCCCACATCGTGGCGATCCAGGAGAAGATCTTGATGCCGGTCGGCACCGCGATGATCATCGTCGCGGCCATGAAGTAGGCGCGCGTATCGACATCCATGCCCGAGATGAACATGTGGTGGGCCCATACGATGAACCCGACCACGCCGATCGCCACCATGGCGTAGGCCATGCCGAGATAGCCGAAGATCGGCTTGCGGCTGAAGGTGGAGATGATGTGGCTGATGATGCCGAAGGCCGGCAGGATCATGATGTACACTTCGGGGTGGCCGAAGAACCAGAACAGGTGCTGGAACAGCACCGGGTCGCCGCCGCCCGACGGCTCGAAGAACGCGGTGCCGAAGTTGCGGTCGGTGATCAGCATGGTGATGGCGCCGGCCAGCACGGGCACCGACAGCAGCAGCAGGAAGGCGGTGATCAGCATCGCCCAGACGAACAGCGGCATCTTGTGCAGCGTCATGCCCGGGGCGCGCATGTTGAAGATGGTGGTGATGAAGTTGATCGCGCCGAGCAGCGACGAGATGCCGGCGAGATGGAGCGCGAACAGCACGAAGTCCATCGCCGGGCCGGTCTGGTAGGTGGAATTGGCCAGCGGCGGATACAGCGTCCAGCCCGAGCCTGCGCCCTGGCCGACGAACTGGCCCAGCAGGATCAGGATGAAGGCCGGCACCAGCAGCCAGAAGCTGATGTTGTTCAGGCGCGGGAAGGCCATGTCGGGTGCGCCGATCATCAGCGGCACGAACCAGTTGCCGAAGCCGCCGATCAGCACCGGCATGACCGAGAAGAAGATCATCAGCAGGCCGTGCGAGGTGACGGCGGCGTTCCAGGCCTGGCCCGAGGCGAAGATCTGCATGCCGGGGCTCTGCAGCTCCATGCGCATCAGCACTGAGATGATCAGGCCGATGACGCCGCCGACCAGCCCGAAGATGATGTAGAGCGAACCGATGTCCTTGTGGTTCGTGCTGAACAGCCAGCGCTGCGCGAAGGACAGCTGGGGGTGGTGGTGGTCGTCATGGCCGTGCCCGTGGTCATGGCCGGCAGCGTGGTCGTGTGCGCTCATCTGTCTGCTCCTGCTGCCCGTGTCCTAGTGGCGCGCCGCGGCCAGGACGGTGTCCCGGCTGCCGTCGGTTGCCGCCCGAACGGGGGCCGTCTCGTTGCTGGCGAACTTCTTCTTCGCCTCGACCAGCCAGGCCGCGAACTCGGCATCGCTCACCGCGCGGATGACGATGGGCATGTTGGTGTGGTCCTCGCCGCAGATCTGGTTGCACTGGCCGTAGAAGGTGCCGGCGCGGTCGACGCGGACCCAGGTCTCGATGGTGCGCCCGGGGATCGCGTAGCGCTGCACGCCGAGCGAGGGAATGAAGTAGCTGTGGATGACGTCGGCGCTGGTGGTCAGGATGCGGACGTTCTTGCCGACCGGCAGCACCAGCGGCTCGTCCACGTCCAGCAGGCGCAGCCCTTCCTTCCACGCGCCGTTCTTGGAGTCGAGCGGGCGGCTGCCGAAGTTCAGGCCTTCGGCATCGGGGTAGGTGTATTCCCAGTACCACTGCCGGCCGGTGACCTTCACGGTCATGTCGGCCTCGGTCGTGCGGTCCTGGAAATAGACCAGGCGGAAGCTGGGGATGGCGATCACCACCAGGATCAGCACCGGCACCACCGTCCAGGCCACTTCCAGCACGGTGTTGTGGCTGGTCTGGCTGGGGTTCGGGTTCCGCTCGGCGGCGAAGCGCCAGATCACGTAGGCGAGCAGCGCGCCGACGAACAGGGTGATCAGCGTGATGATCACCAGCACCAGGTTGTGCAGGCTGTGGATGCCCTCCTGCACCGGGCTCGCGGCCGGCTGCATGCCCATTTGCCAGGGGCGCGGCACATCGGCGAAGGCAGGTTCGCCCAGCCCGAGAAACACGGTGGCCAGGGCGAGGACCGCCAGGGTAGCGGCGGCAGCCAGACGCCGGAAGAGTTGCATCGTACGATCCATCCCGCTGAGGCGCACCGGCACATGCACGCCGGGCAATGCAGGATTTGGGCTACTCCGCCGCCGTGTCCAGATCAAGGGCCGTCGGTCAAAATCCGTCGCCTTGCCGCACATGACGGCTTCCCTCGCGGCGCCGCGCGCACGGTTCCCCCGCGCCATGCCGCCCGCGGGGGCAGGGCGCGGCAGGTGCTGCGTCAGTTGCGGAATCTTGCGAGGGTGAACAGACCGAAGGGGGGCACCGGCGAGAACTGCGCGATGGCGCGTTCCTCGGCGTTGAACAGGGCATCGACCGCGAAGTCCGGATGCCAGCCCAGGGCGCGCGACGCCGGCGCCATGGTGCGCTCGGCCCACCAGCGCAGCCCGCCCTCGGCCGCGAAGTGGTTCACGAACAGGATATGCCCGCCGGGGCGCACAACGCGGCGCAGCTCGGCCATCAGCATCCGCGGATGCGGCACGACGGAGGCCACGAACATCGCCACCGCGATGTCGAAGCTTTCGGCAGCGAAACCGGTCGACTCGGCGTCGATCTCCAGCAGGGCCTCGACATTGGCCAGGCGCTGCGTGGCAACCCGCGTGCGGGCCCGCTCCAGCATCTCCGCGGACAGGTCGATGCCGGTGATGCGCTTCTCGGCGCGGTAATGCGGCAAGGCAAGGCCGGTGCCCACGCCGACCTCGAGCACCTTGACCCCGGGCAGGCGATTCACCTCGGCGACGGCGCGCCGCCGCCCCCAGCCGGAGATCCCCCCGAACACAAGGTCATAGACCCCAGCCCAACGACGGTAGGCCGCCCGCACGGCGTCGGCATCGAGCGCGGATTGCGGCCCGACCGTTTGGTGCGGTCGGGAATATTGACTCATGGGCTGGCTCGTCCCTCCGGTCGCACGACCGGGCTATCGGCCCGAATCGACGATGACAAGTAACACGTTCGCGCCGGCCAGGGGAGTCTGCAACCGGATTTCCCCTCCATCGGCGTGGCCTGCCGCGATGGAGAGGCAGCTTCGCCCGATCGCGCGCACCCTTGCCCGAAGGCCGGAGCGCCGCGCGGTCGGGCCCGGGCAACCGCCCGGTCGGTCGCCGGGTCAGTCAGCCGTCAGGTTCACGGCCGCCGCCCGGCCGTTGGGCTGCTGTTCGATCTCGAAATTGAGCTTTTGGCCCTCATTGAGGGTGCGCAGCCCGGCCTTCTGGACCGCACTGATGTGCACGAACACATCCTTGCCCCCCGTATCCGGGGCGACGAAGCCGTACCCCTTGGTTGGATTGAACCACTTTACCGTTCCCTTCGGCATCGACTTCCGCCCTTTGTTGTGGGGCGTCCGTCCCGGACAACGCAAACCGGCGGCCGGTGGGCTGACTGTCGGGCCTTTGCCTTTCGGGCGGGTCTTCGCCTTTCGGGTCTTCACCTTCGGGTCGGCGCGGCTGGGGTCGGCTGGGCAGGGTTGGACGCCCTCGTGCTCGCAGGTGCATCCAACTGATGCATCCGGGCAGCGCGCTCCCTGATTCTGTCGCGGGATTTCCCCACCGCCACAATCACGTTACGCCCCGGCCCAGAGGCATTTCAACCAAGATGCAGCGGTCCAACGCGCGGATATGCGAAATGATCCACGCTCTCAGAATCGTGAACAGCCGCGCTGCAACCCCACTGGCCGGGTCGTCATGTGGCCTGTCCGAGCGCGTCAGCCGAGGTTCGGATGCATCCGGTCGGTGCCGGCCGCGCGTTCCCAGGCGCGGGCGACCTGGAACAGGGTGGCCTCGTCGAAATGCCGCCCGACGAACTGCACCGAGAGCGGCAGCCCTTCCCGCGACAGCCCGGCCAGCATCGCCAGCGCCGGGTGGCCCGTCGTGTTGAACGGCGCGCGCGCCTGACGCGGATAGGTGCGCGCCGTCTCGGCCGCATCCTCGATGCGGCTCGGCGGGTCCATGGAGCTGGCGCACAGCAGCACATCCACCTCCTCCAGTGCTGCATCGACCAGGGCGATCATCTCCGCACGGCGGCGCTGGGCGGCGAGCAGGTCGCCGGCCGACAGGAAGGCGCCGGGCATCAGCCGCCGGCGCCCGAGCTGCCCGTAGTCGCCGGGGCGCTCGCGCAGCCACGGGGCGTGGATGGTCCAAGCCTCGGCATTCAGGATCACCCGGTTGACGGCGGCGAACTCGCCCAGCGTGGGCAGCGAAATGTCGCGCAGGATCGCGCCCTCGCCGGCCAGGGTCCGCGCAACAGTGTCCAGCCCGGCCGCGACCTCAGGGTGGGCCGGCAGGTCGCGCTCGTGGAAGTGGCGGACGAAGCCGATGCGCAGGTCGCGCACGCCGCGATCCAGCCGCGCGGCGAAATACCGGCGGGGTGCGGCGGCGCTGCCTGGATCGTGCGGGTCATGGCCGGCGATGGCATCGAGCAGCAAGGCGTTGTCGGCCACGTCGCGCGTCATCGGCCCGACATGGTCGAGCGAGAACGCCAGCGGAAACACTCCGCGGCGGGAGACCAGCCCATAGGTCGGCTTGAGGCCGACGATCCCGCAGGCGCTGGCCGGGTTGCGCACCGAGCCGCCGGTATCGGTGCCGAGGGCGAGCGGGAAGAACCCGGCGCCCAGCCCCGCGCCCGAGCCGGAGGAGGAGCCGCCCGGATGGTGGTCGCGGTTCCACGGGTTGCGCGCCGGCGGCCACGGC
The DNA here is from genome assembly GCA_945897825.1 of Asaia bogorensis. Taxonomy (GTDB): domain Bacteria; phylum Pseudomonadota; class Alphaproteobacteria; order Acetobacterales; family Acetobacteraceae; genus CAMDGX01. The sequence continues at coordinate 41,165 of CAMDGX010000030.1, forward strand.
AGGTCGAAGCTCGGCCCGCCGATGGCGAACTCGTGGGTGGACAGCTTGCCCATGACGATCGCGCCCGCCTGGCGCAGCTTCGCGACCACCACCGAGTCGGCGCTGGCGGGCGTGCCGGGCATCACCTTGGAATGGCAGGTGGTCGGCAGCCCGGCGACATCGATGATGTCCTTGATGCCGACCGGCACGCCATGCAGCGGGCCGCGGATGCGCCCGGCGGCGATCTCCACCTCGGCGGCCGCGGCGGCGGCGAGCGCCCCTTCGGCATCGACGCGGATGAAGGCGTTCAGCTGCGGGTCGAGCCGCTCGATGCGCGCCAGCAGGGCGCGGACCAGTTCGGTGGGCGAGAGCCTGCGCGCGGCATAGGCGCGGCTGGCGGCGGCGGCGGTCAGCCAGTGCAGGTCGTCGCTCATTTCGTGCCTCCGACCTTCATCGGCGGCCACGGCTCGGCGGCGGGGCTGGTGGGGGTGTGGATCTCGCCGCTGCGGCCGAGCGCCTGGGCGGCGGCATTGGCGACGCAGTCCGGGAACTCGGCCAGCGCGCGCTCCAGCCCGGCCTGGCGGGCCAGGGCCTCGACGAATGACTTGTCCATGGAACACCCCCTGCGGTTGCGGGCGGATGGTGCGGCGGCAGACCGCCGCGGCCAAGGGGGCGAGGCAAAAAAAGGGCGGCTCGACGATGCCGAGCCGCCCAAAGGTGGCGCCGGGACCCGAGGTCCACTGGCGCGTAGGGGAGGAGTCCAGAACAATGCGAATGGCCGTCGCCGGCCACGGGAGGCATATTGCCTGCCAATGGACTAAGAAAAGGTTAAGGCCGGCGGACTTCGCGTTAATGCGATACCGGTTTTCTCCAATTGCACGCAGCCTGACGCACCAAGAGGTAGCCATGACCGTCCCGCCGCCGCGTACCGGGCCCCTGGTGGGGCTGAAGGTGCTGGAACTCGGCCACTACATCGCCGGCCCCTTCTGCACCCGCGTGCTGGCCGATCTCGGCGCCGAGGTGATCAAGGTGGAACCCCCGGCCGGCGACCCGGTGCGCGGCTGGGGTGCGACCGTGAAGGGCCATCCGGTCTGGTTCAGCATCCACGGCCGCAACAAGCTGTCCGTCGTGCTGGACCTCAAGCGCGACCGCGAGCGCGCGCTGGCGCTGGCCGCACGCGCCGACGTGCTGGTCGAGAACTACCGCCCCGGCCAGATGGAGAAGCTCGGCCTCGGCCCCGATGTCCTGCACGCCATCAACCCCCGCCTGGTGATCGCCCGTGTGTCCGGCTACGGCCAGAGCGGCCCCTATCGCGACAAGCCGGCCTTCGGGGCGATCGGCGAAGCGATGGGCGGCATCCGCCACCTGACCGGCCATCCCTCCGGCGCCTCGGACCTGCCGCCCCCGCGCTGCGGCATCTCGATCGGCGACGACCTCGCCGGCCTCTACGCCGCGATCGGCCTGCTGTCCGCGGTCTACGAGCGCGACGTCACCGGCACCGGCCGCGGACGGATCATCGACGTGAACCTGGTCGATTCCATCGTCAGCCTCATGGAAGGCATGCTCCCCGAATTCGCCATCGACGGGCGCATCCGCCAGCCGGCGGGTGCTGCCATCCCCACCGCCGCGCCCACCAACACCTACCCCTGCGCCGACGGCAAGTGGCTGTGCGTGGCGGGCAATTCCGACCTCATCTTCGCCCGGCTGATGGCGGCGATCGGCCGGCCAGAGCTGGCCACCGAGCCGCGCTATGCCACCAACGCCCTGCGCTGCGCCGCCGCCGGCGAGCTGGATGCCGCCATCGCCGCCTGGACCCGCACCCTCCCCGCCGCCGAGGCCGAGGCGCTGCTCGAAGCGGCCGACGTGCCCTGCTCACGCCTGTTCGACATCGCCGACATCGCCGCCGACCCGCACAACCGCGCGCGCGGCGCGGTGCTGGAAGTGGACGACCCGCTGATCGGCCGCACCCTGCATTTCGGCCCGACGATCCGCTTCGACGGCATGGCCCCGGAGGCGACGATCGGCTGGACCGGGCCCGCCCTGGGGGCGCACACCGACTACGTGTTGGGGACGATCCTGGGGGGCGCCCGCTAGGGGTTGTGGTTGCCAGCCCGAAAGGGGATTGGCAGCAATTTCCGTGCGTTGGCGCTGCAATCTGCTATAGTGCCGGCATGACGTCCCGAAGACACCTGATCCGATACCTGGTGCCCCAGATCGCGCTGGCCGCGGCCCTCGCCGGCTGCGGCGGCGCGCCCCGCACCGCGACGACGGCCGGCGGGCCCGGCATGAAGGTGCCGGGCATCAACTGCGCCCCTTTCGCGCGCGAACTGTCGGGCATCGCGCTCTATGGCGCGGCGGACTCATGGTGGCGCAGCGCCGAAGGGCGCTACTCGCGCAGCGCGCGGCCCGACACCGGCAGCGTGCTGGTATTCCAGCGCACCTCGCGGCTGCGCTCCGGCCATGTCTCGGTGGTGACCCGCGTGGTCAGCCCGCGCCAGATCCTGGTGACCCAGGCGAACTGGGTTCCGGGCCACGTCGACGAGGACCAGCTGGTGGTCGATGTCTCGCCCGGCAACGACTGGACCGAGGTCCGCGTGTGGTTTCCCCCGGTCAACCAGCTCGGCACCCATGTCTATGCCGCGCACGGCTTCATCCATCCCCGCCGGCCGGCCAGCTATGCCGAACTCGCCCGCGCGACGCCGGTGGCGGCGCGGTATGCGCTCGATACCTCCGGCCGCCCGCCGCCCCGGGCCCGCGGCGACGGCTGAAACAGGCGGGATCCGGTCCCGTTCACGCGCGGAACGGCTGAAACATCGCTTGCATCGGGCCGTCCGCCGGGCCATGTGAAGCGCTCGAGGGGAACTCCCCCGGTTGGAGGATGTCATGGGTAGCTTCAGCATCTGGCACTGGCTGATCGTGCTGGCCGTTGTGCTGCTGCTGTTCGGCAGCGGCAAGATCAGCGGCCTGATGGGCGACTTCGCCAAGGGCATCAAGTCGTTCAAGAAGAACATGGCCGAGGACGACGCCTCGATGGAGGCCAGCGCCACGGACAAGCCGTCGGGCACCATCCCCGGCCCCGGCGCAAGCACGACCGGCACCACCCAGTCGACCACGACGGCCCGCCAGGGCTGAACCGGCGCGGCGCGCCGATCCGGGGGTCCGTCGCACCGTGCTCGTGCCGTCCGCCGTCCTGACCGACATCGAGGGCACCACGACGCCCTCGTCCTTTATCCAGGGCGAGTTGCTGCCGTTCGCCCGCGCCGCCCTGCCCGACTGGGCCAGCCGCATCGACCTGCCGGAAGTGGCAGGCGTGCTGGCCGAGGTGCGCCGCATGGTCCCGGACCAGACCGAACTCACCACCCTGCTGCATTGGTCCGACCGCGACCTCAAGCTCGCGCCGCTGCAGGCGCTGCAGGGCATGATCTGGGAACAGGGCTATGCCGACGGCGCCCTGCGTGGCGCCGTGTTCCCCGACATCGCGCCGCACCTGCGCGCCTGGACCGCACGGGGCGTCAGGGTCTTCACCTTCACCTCCGGCTCGATCCAGGCGCAGCGGCTGATCTTCGGCCATTCCGTCGATGGCGACCTCTCCGGCCTGATCGCCGGCTTCTTCGACACGCGCATCGGCGCCAAGCGCGACCCCGACACCTATGTCCGCCTGGCGATCGGCATGAACGTGCCGACCGTGGCCGTCGCCTTCCTGTCCGACGTCGAGGCCGAACTGGACGCCGCCACCACCGCCGGCATGCGCGCCTGCCACATCGTGCGGCCCGGCACGGACACCCCCCCCTCCAACCGCCATCCCGTCGCCGCCGACTTCGCCGCAGCGGCCCAGGTGCTCGGCTTGCCAAGCGAGCGGTAAGCGACAGCAGAAAGGCCAGGGTTTCACCCTGGACCCACCAAGGGCCGCCGGCCCTTGGATCCCCATCACTTAAGGAATGGAGGTCCAGGGGCTCGGCCCCTGGCGGGTCTGGGCAGAGCCCAGTCTTGCCTGCGTTCTTGCCCTAGGCGACCATGTTTCCGTCTCGACTCGGAGTACCCGAATGACCGTCCATCATGTCCCAGCCACCCCGCGCACCGTGCGCTGGGGCGTCTTCGATGCGGCGATCCCCCCGGTCGTCACGGTGCAATCGGGCGACACGGTGGTGCTGGAATGCGTCTCGGGCGGCGCGGACGTCATGCCACCGCCGGACTCCGGCCTGCGCATCCCCCCCGCCCTGGCCGCCATCCACGCCTCCGACATCCCGCGCGCCGGTGGCCACATCATCACCGGCCCGGTGGCCGTCGCCGGCGCCATGCCCGGCGACATGCTGGAAGTGCGGATCGACCGGATCGAGCTGGGCAACGACTGGGGCTTCTGCGGCTTCCGCCCCCTCGCCGGCACCCTGCCGGAGGATTTCCACGAGCGCTTCCTGACCCACATCCCGGTCGACCGCGCCAACATGACCTGCCGCCTGCCCTACGGCGTGGAGCTGAAGCTCGCCCCGTTCTTCGGCGTGATGGGCGTCGCCCCGCCGCCCGGCTACGGCACCATCTCCACCATCCAGCCGCGCCAGCACGGCGGCAACCTCGACAACAAGGAACTGACCGCCGGCAGCACGCTGTTCCTGCCCGTACTGGCCCCCGGCGCGCTGTTCTCCGCCGGCGACGGCCACGGCGTGCAGGGCGACGGCGAGGTCTGCATCAACGCGCTGGAAATCTGCCTGAACGGCACCTTCACCCTGGTGCTGCACAAGGCCCAAGGCGCAGAACCCGCCCTGGCCTATCCCCGCGCCGAGACCGCGACCCACTACATCAGCATGGGCATGCACGAGGATCTCGACCAGGCGATGAAAACCGCCCTGCGCCAGATGATCGCCTTCATCTGCGCCCGCTCCAACCTGTCGCGCGAACAGGCCTACCAGTTCTGCTCGCTCGCGGTCGATTTCCACGTCACCCAGACGGTCAACGGCGAGAAAGGGGTGCACGGGCTGCTCAAGAAGGGGCTTCTGTTCTAGCCACGCACCGAATGCGACCCGAAAACGCCCGCCACCCCCAATATCTTGGGGCGTGAAGCAGGGTTGTCCACAAGTTTCTGCGCTTGACCCCTGATTCGGGCGTTGACCCGGCCGTGGATCGGGCTACCGTATGTTGTGTCCGATGCGCGAAGGAGCCACGACATGGAGTGGAACGAAGAAACGATCGCGCGGCTGCGCGCGCTTTGGGCCGAAGGTCTGTCCACCGCCGAGATCGGGCGCCGCATGGCGATCTCGAAGAACGCCGTGGTCGGCAAGGCGCACCGCCTCAACCTGCCCCCCCGCCCGTCGCCGATCCGCCGCGAAGGTGCCTCCGGCGCCCCGCGCCAGGCCGTGCCGCGCCGCGTGACCGGCCCGACCCTGCCCCCCCTGCCCGCCACCGCCACCCCGGCGCCGCAGATCGCCGTCGCCCCGATCGCCGCCCCGCCCGCGCCGTCCCCCTCGATTCCGCGCGTCGTCGCCTCCCGCCCCGCCAGCACCACCTTCCGGGCCATCCGCCCGCAATCCTGCTGCTGGCCGATCGGCGAGCCCGGCACCAAGAGCTTCCGCTTCTGCGACGCCGAGGCAACCCAGGGCAAGCCCTACTGCTCGGAACACGCCGCCCTGGCCTATGTGAAGGTGCGCGACCGCCGCGACGAAGCCGCCGCCTGACACCACGCCTGTCCTACCGAACCGACGCCGGCGGCAGCCAAAGCCGCCGGCGTCTTGCCGTTCAGTGGAACACGCGCCCGGCGTCGATCACGATCGTCTGCCCCGTCATGGTCTCGGTGCGGCACATCGTCACCACCATGTCCGCGCAATCGTCCTTGTCCGCCGCCTTCTTCAGCAGCGCCGACGACGCCGAGTTGGTCACCTGCTCCGGCCGCAGATTGGCCGTCGCCCGCGTGCCCTCCAGCAGCCCCGGCGCCACGCAGTTGACCAGCACCTCCGGCGCCAGCGCCACCGCCATGCACCGCGTCAGATGGATCAGCCCCGCCTTCGAAATCGCATAGGCGATCGACGACCCGCTCGGCGTCAGCCCCGCCACCGACGAGATGTTCACCATCCGCCCGCGCCCCTGCGCCTTCATCAACGGCGCCACCGCCTTGGTCAGCCGCATCGGCCCGGTCAGGTTCACCGCCAGGATCGTGTCCCACAGCTCCATCGTCATGGAGTCGAGGTCCGGGAACGGCACCGACTTGTTGAACGCCGCGTCGTTCACCAGGATGTCGATCGCCCCGAACCGCGCCTGCACCGCCGTCACCAGCGCCTCCACCTGCGCCTGGTCGGTGATGTCGCAACCGAACGCCGCCGCATTGACCTGGTAGGTCGCGGCCAGCTCCTGCGCCACCGCCTCGGCCTGCACGCGGCTCTGTGCATACATGACCGCGATATGCGCCCCCTCGCGCGCCAGCGCGTGGCAGATCCGCTGCCCCAACCCGCCATTGCCGCCGGTGACCAGCGCCACCGCGCCCCTGAGATCCATCGCCTTCCTCCCTGTCGAACCCGGCCAGCTTATGCCACGCTGCCGGGATTGCCAGCGCAAGGACCGCACGCCATGCAGGAACCGCTCTCCGGCCCCGGCCGCTTCTTCAAGGGCAACCTGCACACGCACTCCACGCTGTCCGACGCGATCCGCGGCCCGGAAGAGGTCTGCCGCCTCTACCGCGAGGGCGGCTACGACTTCATCTCGCTCACCGACCACTTCCTGCCCAAATACGGCTTCCCGATCGCCGACACGCGCGACTTCCGCACCAACCGCTTCACCACCATCCTCGGCGCCGAAGTGCACGCCCCCAGCACCGAACTGGGCGAGATGTGGCACATCCTCTCCGTCGGCCTGCCGCTCGATTTCGCCCCGACCGACCCGCAGGAAACCGGCCCCGCCCTGGCCGCCCGCTGCGTCGCCGCCGGCGCCTTCGTCGCCCTGCCCCACCCCGCCTGGAACGGCATGACCGTGGGCGACGCCGATTCCATCCCCTGCGCCCACGCCGTGGAGGTCTACAACCACACCAGCCACGTCGAGGAAGACCGCGGCGACGGCACCGTGATGCTCGACACCCTGCTCTCCCGCGGCCGCCGCATCCTGGGCTGCGCCACCGACGACGCCCACTTCAAGCGGAACGACTGGTTCGGCGGCTGGGTGATGGTCAAGTCCGAAACCCTCGAACCCGAAGCCCTGGTCGAAGCCCTCAAGGCCGGCCGCTACTACTCCTCCCAAGGCCCGGAAATCCACGCCCTGCAAGTCTCCTCCACCGAAGTGATCGTGGAATGCTCGCCCGCCACCACCATCGTCGCCCTGGGCCGCGGCTCCGCCGGCGCCTTCAGCACCAGCCCCGGCCAAACCTCCGCCCGCCTGCCGCTCGACAAATTCCGCAAAGGCGGCTGGCTGCGCGTGGTCGTGGTCGACGCAGCCGGCCGCCGGGCCTGGAGCAACCCGGTGTGGCTCGATGGCTGAGCGAAGGGAAGCAAGGCCAGGGCTCTGCCCTGGACCCGCTGGGGCCTGAGGCCCCAGGCCCCCATCCATTCAGCATCCGCCTTCGGCGGGGAGGGGCCATCGAGGCGGTTCGTACCACCCGGATGGCCCCTCCCCGCCGAAGGCGGAAACAGACGGGAGGTCCAGGAACCTCAGGTTCCTGG
>CAMDGX010000031.1:0-45000 GCA_945897825.1 Asaia bogorensis
GGAAAGCCCCAGCCCCACCGACACCAGCATCAGCGGCGTCGCCGCCCCCGGCCGGTGCAGGTTGGACAGGCCCAGCTGCGCCCAGCTGCGCTGCCCGTGCGGCATGATCCGCGCCGCGCGCATCAGCGCCCAGCCGCCGAAGCGGAACAGCAGCAGCGTGCCCAGCGCGCCGCCGCAGAACCACAGCGCGAACAGCCGGTCCTGGCTGGTCGCCACCACCAGCGCCACCAGGATTGCCGCCAGCGCGACATTGGCCACGATCAGCCAGCCCGGCGGACGCATCCCGCTCGGCAGCACCGCGTCGCGGAACAGCGCGGCCCCCGGAATCCGCATCGCCCGCCCCAGCGGCCACAGCGCGAAGGTCGCCGCCGTCAGCAACCCGAACAGTGCGGCCAGCCCCAGCGGCCGCGGAAACAGCCCCACCACAGGCGGCACCGGCAGCACATCGGCCAGCAACACCGTCGCTAGCACCGGCAGCGCGGCCCCCACAGCGAGCCCGATCACCACCCCCACCGCCGCCAGCGCCATCACCTGCACCAGCGAGATCGCGAACACCGTCCCGCCCGAGGCCCCCAGGCAGCGCAGCGTGGCAATCGCCCGCGCCCGCGCCGACAGCCAGGCCCGCACCCCGTTCGCCACCCCGATCCCGCCCACCAGCAGCGACGTCAGCCCCACCAGCGTCAGGAACAGGCTGGTCTGCTCGATGAACCGCGTCACCTGCGGCGCGGCATCGCTCGCCACGCGGATGCGCCAGCCGGTATTGGGAAATGCCGCCCGCACGTCCCGCACCACCGCCGCGATATCGGCCCCCGGCGGCATGTCGGCGCGCAGATGGTGCTCCACGATCGCCCCCGGCTGCACCAGCCCGGTCGCCGCCAACCCCTCCAGGCTCACCAGCGCGCGCGGCCCGAACAACGACGGGCTCGCCACGCGATCCGGCTCCTCCTCCACCGTCGCGCGCAGCACGAAGCTGGCAACGCCCAGCCGCACCACCTCGCCCGGCGCGATGCCCAGCCGCGCCAGCACGCTGGCCTCCACCGCCATGCCAAACCGCCCGTCGCGCCCGCCCAGCGCCGAGTCCTTGTCCTGCGCCGGCCCGAACCCCACCGCGCCGATCAGCGGCCACGCCGCGTCGACCGCCTTCACCTCCACCAGCATCCGCTCGCCATTCGCCGCCACCAGCATCGACCGCAGCGTGGTGATCGCCGAAACCTGCCCGCCGCGCTGAACCAGCCAGCCCCGCAACTCCGCCGGCAACGGCTGCGACCCGCCCAGCACATCCAGGTCGCCACCCAGAATCCGCGCCCCATCCTGCGCCAAACCCCGCGTGATGCCCTCGCGCAACGACCCAATCGCGGCAATCGCCGCCACCCCTAGCGCCAGGCACGCCAGCACAATCCGCAACCCGGCAATCCCACCCCGCAACTCACGGCGGGCGATGCGGAGGATGATGCTCATGGGCAGGAAGGCCAGGGCTCTGCCCTGGACCCGGCAGGGGGCCGAGCCCCCTGCACCCTCATAACTTCCGCCTTCGGCGGGGAGGGGCCATCACGGCGCGCGACACAGACCGAGCCGGCCCCTCCCCGCCGAAGGCGGAAAAGGTCCGGGAGTCCAGAGGCTCCGCCTCTGGCGGGGTCCAGGGGCAGCGCCCCTGGCCTTCCTTCCATGCCCATCATCCCGCAATCCGCCCATCCGCGATGCGGATGATCCGGCCGCAGCGGGCCGCGAGGCCGGGGTCGTGGGTGATCAGCATCAGTGTGGTGCCATGTTGGGCCTGCAGGTCGAACAGCAGGTCCATCACCGATTGCCCGGTCGCCCCGTCGAGGTTGCCGGTCGGCTCGTCCGCCAGCAGCAGCCGTGGCCGTGGGGCGAAGGCGCGGGCCAGCGCCACGCGCTGCTGCTCGCCGCCCGAAAGCTGCCCGGGCAGGTGCGTCAGCCGGTGCCCGAGCCCCACCGAGCGCAGGCTTTCCGCCGCCCGCGCCATTGCGTCGGCGGCACCGGCCAGTTCCAGCGGGATCGCCACGTTCTCCAGCGCCGTCATGCTGGCGATCAGGTGGAAGGCCTGGAACACGATCCCCACTTCCTGCCGCCGCAGCCGCGCCAGCGCGTCCTCGTCCATCCGGGTGAGTTCCTGCCCCGCCAGCGTGACGCGGCCGGAGGTTGCCCCCTCCAGCCCCGCCAGCACCATCAGCAGGCTGGTCTTGCCGGACCCCGAGGGGCCGACCACGCCGATCGCCTCGCCCTCGGCGATGGTGAGGTCGATGCCGCGCAGGATGTTGACCGGACCCGCCGCGGACGGCACCGTCAAATGCAGGTCGCGGACCTCCACCAGCGGCTGTCGGGGGGCCATATCGGCGGGACGGGCGGGCGATGAAGCCTGGATGGAGGTGGATGACGTGACCATGACCGCACGATATGGGCCGGCCTGGACAAGGCGCAAAGCCGCGATTGCGCTGGCTTGCAGTCTTTTCATCTCAGTTCCCGCTGCCGCCGCCCCCCTGCGCCTGCTGGTGCTGGGTGATTCGCTCGCCGCCGGCTTCGGCCTGGCCGCCGCCGACGCCTTCCAGTCCCGCCTGCTGGCCGGCCTCAAGGCGCGCGGCCTCGACGTCCAGATCGTCGACGGCGCGGTCAGCGGCGACACCACCGCCGGCGGCCGGGCCCGGCTGGACTGGGTGCTGGCCGAAAAGGTCGACGCCGCCCTGGTCGAGCTCGGCGGCAATGACGGCCTGCGCGGCATCGACCCACGCACCACCGAGGCCAACCTCGCCGCGATCCTCGACCGCCTGCGCGCCGAGGGCATCCCGGTGCTGCTCTCGGGCATGCTGGCGCCGCCGAATCTCGGCCCGGACTACGGCGACGCCTTCCGGGACGCCTTCCGCCGCCTGGGCGCCCGCGAAGGCGTCATGTTCGACCCGTTCTTCCTGGAGGGCGTCGCCGGCGACCCCGCGCTGAACCAGCCCGACCGCATCCACCCGAACGCCAGGGGCGTCGGCATCATCGTCGACCGCATGGTGCCGCTGGTCGCCGATCTGCTGGCCAAGGCGGGGAGGTAGCCATGCGCCTGTTCGTCGGCCTCGACCTGCCGTGGGAAACCCGCGTGCGCCTGGCCACCCTGGCCGGCAGCGGCATTCCCGGCGCGAAATGGGTGCCGATCGAGAACTACCACCTCACCCTGCGCTTCATCGGCGAGGTGCCCGCCTTCCGCGCCGAGGAGGTCGACGAGGCGCTGCTGGCCCTGCGCGCCCGCCGCTTCGCCATCGAACTCTCCGGCGTCGGCACCTTCGCCAAGGGTGGGCGCGAAACCACGCTCTGGGTCGGCGTGGTGAAGAACCCGCAGCTGGACCACCTGGCCGGCAAGGTCGAGACCGCCCTGCAACGCGCCGGCCTGGACCCGGAGCGCCGCCGCTTCGCCCCGCACGTGACGCTCGCCCGGTTGGACAACGCCCCGCCCGACAAGCTCGCCGCCTTCATGCAGGCGCACAATTTGTTCCGCGACGGCCCGATCGAGGTGGAACACTTCACCCTGTTCAGCTCCCTGCTGGGCAAGGAAGCCGCGGTCTATACCCCCGAAGTCGAATACGCGCTGGCCTGAGGCAATGCTGGTCCATTTCATCACCCACCCCGACGTCGTGATCGATCCCGCCGTGCCGGTCCCCGACTGGCCGCTCTCGCCGCGCGGCCGGGCGCGCATGCAAGCCGCGCTGTCGCAGCCCTGGGTCGCCGGCATCGGCAGCCTCCATTGCAGCACCGAGCGAAAGGCGATCGACGGCGCCGAGATCCTCGCAGGCCACCTGCGCCTGCCCTTCGCCACCCACGAGGATCTCGGCGAGAACGACCGCAGCGCCACCGGCTACCTCCCCCGCGCCGAGTTCGAGGCCACCGCCGACCTGTTCTTCGCCCATCCCTCCGAGAGCATCCGCGGCTGGGAACGGGCGATCGACGCCCAGGCCCGCATCGCCGCCGCCATCGACCGCCTGCTCGCCCTCCCGCATTCCCCCGGCGACATGGCGATCGTCGCCCATGGCGGCGTCGGCGCGCTGCTGCTCTGCGCCCTGCTGGGCGAGACCATCAGCCGCGCCCGCGACCAGCCGCCCACCGCCCAAGGCGGCTTCCGCTTCGCCTTCGAGGCCGCGAGCCGCCGCGTCGTCACCCCATGGGAAAGGATCGATGGCTGAACTGGATTTCGGCGAAACGCTCGAACAGGCCGAAGCCGCCGCCCGCGCCTGCACCCTCTGCGCCGCAAGCCTGCCGCTCGGCCCGCGCCCGACCTTCCAGGTCTCGCCGACCGCGCGCCTGCTGATCGTCAGCCAGGCGCCGGGCACCAAGGTCCACGAAACCGGCATCCCGTTCAACGACGCGTCCGGCGACCGACTTCGCCTCTGGCTCGGAATCGACCGCGCCACCTTCTACGACGCCACGCGCGTCGCCTTGGTGCCGATGGGCCTGTGCTACCCCGGCCGCCTGCCCCAGGGCGGCGACGTGCCGCCGATGAAAATCTGCGCGCCGACCTGGCATCCCCGCCTGCTGCCGAAGATGCCGGCGGTGCGGCTGACCCTGCTGGTCGGCAGCTACGCCATCGCCCGAATGCTCGGCCCCGGCGGCATGGCCACCCATGTGCACCGGTTCGCGGACTACCTGCCCGACCGCCTCGCCCTGCCGCACCCCTCCTGGCGCACGGTGGGGTGGGAGGCAGCCAACCCGTGGTTCACCGCCGAGGTGCTGCCGCTGCTCCGTGCGAGGGTGCGCGACGAGCTTGCCCTCCCTGCCGTGGGCGTGAAATTCCCGTAAACCCCTGGCTTCCGACCGCTCGTTCCGCCACTGTGCGCCGGCATATTGTTGCCGACTGCGACGAGGAGATGCGCCATGAAGCGCCGCCAATTGATCACCGCCGCCGGAGCGCTGGCCGCCGCCCCGCTCGCCCGCCCCGCCCTCGCCCAGGGCGCGGGCAATTCCCGGGTGCTGCGCTTCGTGCCACATGCCGACCTCGCCAACCCCGACCCGGTGTGGTCCACCACCACGGTCGCGGCCATGCACTCCTACCTGGTGTGGGACCGGCTGTATGGCCTCGACGAGAACTTCCAGCCGCAGCCACAGATGGTCGGCGGCCAGGAGGTCAGCGATGACGGCCTCACCTGGACCCTCACGCTGCGCCCCGGCCAGGAGCACCACGACGGCGAAAAGGTGCGCGCCGCCGACGCCGTCGCCTCGATCGAGCGCACCAAGCGCCGCCAGCCGCTGGTCGAGACGCTGATGGCCAACACCGAGGAGATGAAGGCGCTCGACGACAACCGGCTTCAGTTCCGGCTGAAGAAGCGGTTCTCCCTGCTGCCGATGGCGCTGAACGACGTGGTGGTGATGCCCGAGCGCATCGCCAAGACCGACCCGTTCACCCAGATCAACGAGTATGTCGGCAGCGGCCCCTACAAGTTCATGCGCGACCAGTGGAAGGCCGGCGCCGGCGCGCTTTATGTCCGCAACGAGAAATACCAGCCGCGCAGCGAGCCGATCAGCATGTGGGCCGGTGGCAAGACGACGCATTTCGACCGCATCGAATGGACCACGATGCCCGATCCCTCCACCGCCGCCGCCGCCCTGCAGCGCGGCGAGATCGACTGGCTGGACGGCCCGCTGATCGACCTTGTGCCGCAGCTGCGCAAGGCGCCCGGGGTGACGATCAACCTGTTCGACCAGCTCGGCAACCTGATGAGCCTGTTCTTCAACCAGCACCAGCCGCCCTTCAACAACGTGAAGCTGCGTCGCGCCGTGCTGGCCGCCGTGCAGCAGCAGGATTACGTGGACACGGTGCTGGGCGACCAGGCCAAGGAACTCGGCGGCGTCGGCGTTGGCGTGTTCCCGCCGAAGTCCCCGTATGCCAGCAAGGCCGGGCTGGAGATGATGCTGGCCAACATGGCGGCGGCCAAGAAGATGGTGGCCGAGAGCGGCTACAAGGGCGAGCCGATCATCCTGATGTCGCCGTCCGACATCGCCTCGATCAAGCAGACCTCGATGGTGGCTGAGGCGATGATGCGCGAGATGGGCCTCAACGTGCAGTTCACCAGCCTGGACTGGGGCACCATGATCCAGCGCCGCAACAGCGGCGAGCCGGTCGATAAGGGCGGCTGGAGCAGCTACACCACCTCCTGGACCGGGCTGTCGATCAACACGCCGGCCACCCACCTGCCGCTGCGCGCCAATGGCCGCGCCGCCGGCGCCTGGTGGCGCCCGACCGACCCGGAGCAGGAGAAGCTGCGCGACGCGTGGTTCGATGCGCCGGACCTCGCCAGCCAGAAGAAGATCGCCGAGGACATCCAGCGCCGGGCGCTGGAGAACGTGATGTTCGTGCCGCTCGGCCTGCAGTTCGCGCCGACCGCCTATCGCAGCAACCTGTCCGGCTTCGCGCGCTCGGGCTTCCCGGTGTTCTGGGGCGTGCGAAAGGGCGCCTGAGCGCGGGAATCGCTGGCGCTCGGCGCGTGGAATGATCCAATCTCCCTGTCTCGCACCAGACGAGACAGGGAGAACCACAATGCATCGACGCCAATTCCTCGCCACCTCTGGCGCGGGAGCCGCAGCCCTGGGGCTTTCGCGCCCTGCCATCGTGCAGGCCCAGGGTGCGCGGGTGCTGAAATTCGTGCCGCAGGCGGACCTGGCCAGCGTGGACCCGGTGTGGTCCACCACGCTGGTCACCGCCATGCACTCCTACATGGTGTGGGACCGGCTGTACGGGCTGGACGTGAACCAGATCCCGCAGTTGCAGATGCTTGCTGGGGCGGTGGCCAGCGATGGCGGCCTGACCTGGACGCTGACGCTGCGCGACGGGCTGGTGTTCCACGACGGCGAGAAGGTCCGCGCCATCGACGCGGTGCGCTCGATCGAGCGGACGGCCAAGCGCGGGCCGTTGCTGGGCACCATGATGGCGCAGGTCAACGAGCTGACCGCACCTGACGATCGCACGCTGCGCTTCCGGCTGAAGAAGCCGTTCCCGTTGCTGTCGCGCGCGCTGTGCGACGTGTCGATCATGCCGGAGCGGATCGCCAAGACGGATGCGTTCACGCAGATCAACGAGATCGTCGGCAGCGGGCCGTACAAGTTCATGCGCGACGGTTGGCGCGCCGGCTCCAGCGTGATCTATGCGAAGCACGAAGGCTATGTGCCGCGGCAGGAGCCGAACAGCATGTATGCCGGCGGGCTGGTGCCGCATTTCGATCGCGTGGAATGGACGATCATGCCCGATCCGGCGACCGCCGCGGCGGCGCTGCAGCGCGGCGAGATCGACTGGCTGGACCAGCCGCTGATGGACCTGGTGCCGCAGCTGCGCAAGTCGCCCGGCGTGAAGGTCGACGTGCTGGACGCGTTCGGCAACCTGATGAGCATGTTCTTCAACTGCCACCAGCCGCCGTTCAACAACGCCAAGCTGCGCCGGGCGATGCTCGTTGCGGTGAACCAGCAGGATTTCGTCGACGCGGTGCTGGGCGAGCTGGCCGGCGAGCTGGGAGCCACCGGCGTGGGCATGTTCCCGCCGCGCTCGCCCTATGCCAGCACGGCCGGCATGGAGGGGCTGGCGAAGAACGGCGACATCGCGGCCGCGAAGAAGCTGATCGCCGAGAGCGGCTACAAGGGCGAGAAGATCCTGCTGATGTCGCCGTCGGACTTCCCGTCGATCAAGCAGGAATCGCTGGTGGCCGAGGCGCTGATGAAGGGGCTGGGGCTGAACATCGAGTTCGCCAGCATGGACTGGGGCACGATGATCGCCCGGCGCAACAACAACGCCGACCTGCCGGACAAGGGCGGCTGGTCGACCTACTGCACCTGGTGGACCGGGCTTTCGATCTCCAGCCCCGCCGTGTCGCTGCCGCTGTGGGCGAACGGGGCGGATGCCAAGGCGTGGTGGCGGCCGCAGGACGACCAGATGGTGAAGATGCGCGCCGACTGGTTCGATGCGCCCGATCTTGAGGCGCAGAAGAAGGCGGCGGCCGAGATCCAGCGGCGGGCGATGACCGAAGTGATCCCCTACGTGCCGCTTGGGCTGTTCTATCTGCCGACGGCGTTCCGCTCCAACCTGACCGGGCATCCGAAGTCGTATTTCCCGGCGTTCTGGGGGGTGCAGCGGACGTAAGCAAGGAAGCAGTCCTTTTTTGAAAAAAAGGACCAAAAAACTTTTCATCCATTTGCATCCAGTTCACCCGGGTGCAAATGGATGAAGTCTTTTTGCTTCTTTTTCTTCAGAAAAAGAAGGCGCTTACCTTCTGTTTTCTTCGGCGCCGAGGAAGCTATCCACCGCCGCGGTGAAGGCGTCTTCGGCTTCGATCATTGGCATGTGCCCCGCGCCCTCGATGGGCTGGAAGGCGGCGCGGGCGATGAGGCTGGCGAGGCGCTGGCCGTAGGCGGGTGGCACGAGGCCGTCCTGCGTGCCGTGGAGCACGAGGGTGGGGGCCTCGATGAACGGGATGCGGCGGAGCAGGCCGCGGTCGGGGATGGGCCACATGAACTTGGTGGCAGCACCCAGGTTGCGCTGGCGCAGCAGGGGCGGGGTTTCGTCGGCGGGGGCGTTTTCGGGGGAGGCCCATTTTGCCGCGGCGAAGGTGGCCGGTGCAAGGGAGAACGCGTCGGGCAGCGGGTTGGCGTCGTCCCAGAGGCCGTAGGGGCTGGCCAGGATGAGGCGGCGGACGAGGTGGGGGCTGATGGCGGCGAGTTCTGCGGCGAACATGGCGCCGAGGCAGTGGCCCACGACATCGACGCGGCGCAGGCCGAGGCCCTGAATGACGCGGCGGAAGTGGAGCGCCTGGTCGGTGATGTCGTGCATGGCGGCGAGACCCTCGCTTTCGCCGAAGCCGGGGTGTTCGGGGACGATGACGAGGCGGGTGCGGGCGAGGCGGCGCAGGAAGGGGGCGTCGCCGGGGTGGCCCTCGAAGCCGTGCAGGTAGAGGAGGGGGCGACCCTCGCCGAAGCGCCAGAGGCGGATGCTGGCGGGGCCGAAATTCTGGAACTGCAAGGTCGGCTACTCCGCTGCGCGGGCGAGGGGGGCGTGGGTGATGGCGGGGGTCCAGCGGTCGGGCTGGTCGGCCCAGAGGTCGCGCAGGCCGGGAATGACGTCCTGGCCCATGAGGCTTGTGTTCATTTCGGCGACTTCCTCGGGCAGGTCGCCCTGGTGGAGGCAGGCGATGAGCTGGCCGATGCGCAGATCGGTGCAGAGCTCGCGGAGGCGCTGGCGGACGCGCTCGGGGGTGCCGGCGATGATGTAGCCGTGCTTGTCGTATTCCCAGAAGCTCATTTCGCCGCTGGCGGCGCGGGCGCGGTCCTCCGCCGAGAGTTTCGATTCGGCGATCTTGCGGTGGCCCATGATGGCCTGGACGGACTTTGTGGAGCGGTAGCCCGGGGGGGCTTCGTAGGCGGGGTTGGTGTAGCGGTTGCGGTAGAAATACTTCACGCCGTCGGTGTAGAGGCGCTCGGCTTCGGCGTCGGTGTTGGCGCAGCAGATGAGCTGGGTGAAGGCCATGCGGTGGGGGTTCGTGTCCGCGCCGCGCATGTCGCAGTATTCCCACCAGGCATCGACCAGGGGTTTTGCGGCGTGCAGGCCGGAGAAGCTGAGGTGGCCGTAGCAGTAGTCGTTGTCGATCGCGAGGTCCCAGGTCTCGACGCTGCCGGAGCCGGGGACCCAGACGGGGAACTTGGGCTGGATGGGCTTGGGCCAGAGGTTGACGTAGCGGAGCTTGGTGTATTTGCCGTTGAAGGCGAAGGGTTCCGGTTCGGCCCAGGCCTTGTGGATGAGCTGGCGGGCTTCCTCGAAGCGGTCGCGGAGTTCGGCGGGGGGGATGCCGTAGGCGTAGACGGAATCCATGGGTGTGCCGAAGACGAAGCCGGCGATGACGCGGCCGCCGGAGAGGCAGTCGAGCCAGGCCATTTCCTCGGCGACTCTCGTCGGCGGATTGTACAGGGCGAGGCTGTCGCCGATGATGAGGATGGCGGCCCTTTGGGTGGTGTGGGCCAGGGCGGCGGCCAGCAGGTTGGGGGAGGGGGTGACGGCGAAGGGGGTTTGGTGGTGTTCGTTCACGGCGAGGCCGTCGAAGCCGTCGCGGTCGGCTTGTTGCATGAGGCGGATGAACATGCGGCACATCTCGCCGACGACGTGGGGGTCGTGGAGGGATTTGGGGGTGTCGACCCAGGAGGAGATTTTCTTCGCGCGGAAGTCGGGCGGGAGCTTGGGGTAGCTGGCTTCGGCGAACCAGTGGAATTTCATCTTGGGACCCTCCGATTGCGGAGAGTGTGGCGCAGAGGGGTGGGGTTGGCCAGAGCGGGGGTTTGGTTAGTTAATTACGATATCGGAACAAATAGGGCGTGCGGAGGTGGGGCGGGCAAGGCGGGTTTTGAAGAAAATGGGTAGGTGGGCGCGCGGTGCCGGGCGTGAGGGGGTGGGAGGGCTGGCGCGCGCGTCGGCGCGCCGGGGGGATGGGGCGCGGCACGGATTGCGGGCGCGTGGTGGCGGAGGGGGCCGGGAGGGGGAGTGCGGGCCTGGGGATGGCGCGGCGGGCGCGCGGGGCCGGGACGGAGTTCGGGCGCGGGCGGGCGGGGGCGGTGGCGCGCCGGTGGGGGGTGTGGGCGGGGATGGGGAGTTGGCCCGCGGCCCAGAGTTCGATCAGGGATTCCAGGCGGGAGAACAGGCGGGCCAGGGTGGCGAGGATGAGGGCCTGCAACGCCGCGATCAGCCCGGCCTCGGCGGCGCGCAGGTCGGATTCCGCACGGATTCCGGCCGTGATGGCGGCGACCTGCGCTGCGAGGGGGGATGGGGCTTGAACTAACATGCCGACAATATATTTAACCATCGGCGGTGGTGCAAGGACTATTTTCTGGTCGACCGAATTTTTTATGGCGGCGCGAAGGCGGGGCCGAAGAGGGAGGTGAGCTGGTCGCCGATGGCGGGGGCGAGGCGGCGGGCGGCGGACCAGTCGGCGGCGGCTTCGTTGGGGTTGCCCTGGCGGGTGTGGAGGACGGCGCGCAGGGCGAGGTGGATGGCGAAGTTCGGCTGGCGGCGGATGGCCTCGGCGATGTCCTGTGCCGCGGCTTCGGTGTCGCCGCGCTGGAGGGCGAGGCCGGCGCGGGCGGCGAAGGGCCAGCCGTCGCGCGGGCCGGCGGCGACGATGGCGGCGGCGAGGTCGGCGGTGCCGGCTGGTGCGTTGCCTTGGGCGATGTGGAGGAGGGCGCGGCTTGCGATGACATTGGCACTGTGCGGGTCGAGGCGTAGCGCCTCGTCGAAGTCGGCCAAGGCACCGGAGGGATCGCCGTTTCTGCGCTTGATGAGGGCGCGGTTGTGGAAGGCCAGTGCGTTGCGTGGGTCGAGGTTGATGGCTTCGGTGAAGTCACCCAAGGCGCCGGCCAGGTCGCCGGTGTTGAACCGAACGATGCCCCGGTTGGCGAGAAGCTCCGCTTCGCCAGGCTTGAGGCGATTGGCCTCATTGAAGTCAGCCAGGGCGCCTGTCGTGTCGCCGGTGTGGGCATGCAGCATGCCGCGAACATTGCGTGCGAACACATCGTCGGGCTTGAGGCGGATGGCCTCGTTCAGATCGGCCAAGGCGCCAGTCATGTCGTCGGTATCGGCCCTGAGCATGCCGCGATTGTAGAAGGCGATGGCGTCGTGCGGACCGAGGCGGATCGACTCATCGAAGTCGGTCATCGCGCCGGTTGTGTCGTTGTCCTCGGCCTTGAGCACGCCGCGGGCGAGATAGGCGAGGGCAAGCAGGGGATCGAGACGGATTGCACGATCGTAGTCGGCGCGGGCGTTGGCACGGTCACCTATCGCTTGCCAGACAAGCCCGCGATTGTGGAATGGGCGCGCGTCGCTTGGGTTGAGACGGATGGCCTCGGCAAGGTCGGCGAGGGCTCCGGTGTGGTCACCCAATTGGCGCTTGAGGTTGCCGAGATTGATGAAGGCGGCGGGATCGCGCGGCGTGAGGCGGACGACCTCATTGAAGTCAACGAGGGCGCTGGCGAGGTTGCCGATGGATCCCTGGAGGATGCCGCGGTCGTTGAGCGCCTGAGCGTCGGCGGGGTTGAGCCGGATGGCGTCGTTGAAGTCGGCGAGGGCACCGGCGGGGTCGTTTGATCGATGCCTGAGGCTGCCGCGGAAGCCGTAGGAGCGGGCCAGGGCGCGAAGGCTCGCCTCGCCGCTTTGGATGATCCAGGTGCAGGCGGCGATGCGGGTTTCGCGCGGGATCGTTCCGTCGTCGGTGCCGCACAGGGGGGCGGCTTCGCGGTAGGAGGATTGAGCGCCGGCGATTGCTGGCCAGAGGCAGGCTGCGATCAGGAGGATGTATCGCATCGGGGCGCCCGGTTCGTTGCCAGGGCATGCTGCTTGGGCAGGTGGGGCGTGGCAAGGAGGGGGCGGTTGGGGTCGTCGGTTGAGTGTGGTGCAGTGCCAGGCGGGGTTTGCATCCTGCGTTCTTAATGGATGAAGTCTTTTTGCTTCTTTTTCTTCAGAAAAAGAAGATTCTTTCTTGCCTTTGGGGTTGTGGATGGGAGTCGGATGGCGCTTCGCTTATCCGACCCACGGTTAGGTGACTGCGATGTCGAGCCAGCCGAAGGGGGTGACTTTGGCGGTGTCGTTTCGGCGCAGGACGATGGTGGTGGTGGGGTATTCGATGATGGCGGGGCCGGGGATGGTTTGGGCGGGGGCGAGGGAGTCGAGGTCGTAGACGGGGATTTCGCGCCAGGTGGCGAGGTGGACGCGGCGGGTGGTTCGGGGGGCGGCGTTGGGACGGGGGGGGAGGGTTGGTTCCTGGGGGAGGGCGGGGAGGGCGCCGACGATGGCGGTTCGGGCGTTGACGAGGACGGCTTCCTGTTCGGGCATGGCGTAGGTGTAGAGGGCTTCGTGCTGGCGGTGGAAGGCGTTGGCGAGGAGTTGGGTGAGGTTGGGACTGGAGAAGTCGATGTCGTCGAGGGGGACGGCGACTTCGAAGATCTGTTCGCCGTAGCGCATGTCGGCGGAGCGGTGGGTGCGGGTGGGGCCGTCGAAGTCGGCGGCTTTGAGGCGGGCGCGGCCGTCGGTTTCCATGTCGTCCCAGACGGCGCGGAGGTGGGCGACGTCGAGGCGGGAGGCGTCGCCGATGTGGGTGCGGGCGATTTCGTAGCGGATGTCGGATGCCAGCATGCCCCAGGCGGAGAGGACGGCGGCGAGGCGGGGGACGATGACGCGTTTGAGGTCGAGCTGTCTCGCGACGTCGGTGACGTGCAGCGAGGCGGCGCCGCCGAAGGAGAGGATGGCGAAGCGGCGGGGGTCGACGCCGCGGCGGACGGAGACGAGGCGGATGCCCTCGGCCATGCGGGTGTTGATGATGCGGTGGATGCCTTCGGCGGCTTCCATTCTCGTGACGCCGAGTTTGGTGGCGGTTTTGTCGATGGCGGCTTCGGCGGCTTGGCGGTCGAGTTTGGCGCGGCCGCCGAGGAAGTTTTCGGGGTCGAGGAAGCCGAGGACGAGGTTGGAGTCGGTGACGGTGGCTTCGGTGCCGCCGCGTCCGTAGCAGGCGGGGCCGGGTTGGGCGCCGGCGGATTCGGGGCCGACATGGAGGACGCCGCCGGCATCTACGCGGGCGATGGAGCCGCCGCCGGCGCCGATGGAGGCGATGTCGAGCGATTGCAGGGCGACGCGTTCGCCGGCGAGGCGGCGGTCTGACGCGATGGCGGCCGTGCCGTTCACGACGAGGGAGATGTCCGTCGAGGTGCCGCCCATGTCGAAGGGGATGAGGTCGCCGTGGTGCATGAGGGTGGCGGCGTGGCAGGAGCCGGCGACGCCGCCCGCCGGGCCGGAGAGGACGGCGCCGGCTGAGAGGGCAACGGCGTCGGCGATGGTGGCGACACCGCCGTGGGACTGGATGATGAGGACGGGGCCCGGGTAGGCGGCTTCGCGGAGGCGGGATTCGAGGCGGGTGAGGTAGCGCTGCAGGGCGGGGCCGACATAGGCGTTCACGACCGTGGTGCAGACGCGGTCGTATTCCTTGATCTGGGGCAGGACGTCCGACGAGAGGCAGACGTAGACGTTCGGGAGGGCGGCGCGGACGGCATCGGCCATGGCGCGTTCGTGGGTGGCGTCGCGCCAGGCGTGG
Source organism: Asaia bogorensis (assembly GCA_945897825.1). Classification (GTDB taxonomy): domain Bacteria; phylum Pseudomonadota; class Alphaproteobacteria; order Acetobacterales; family Acetobacteraceae; genus CAMDGX01. The sequence continues at coordinate 14,091 of CAMDGX010000031.1, forward strand.
AGGGTGCAGATGGCGACGGCTTCGACCTGTTCGGCTTTCAGGGTTTGGATGGCGGCGGACAGGGAGGCCTGGTCGAGGGGGATTTCGATGCGGCCGTCGGGGCGGATGCGTTCGCGGACGCCGAGGCGGAGGTGGCGGGGGACGAGCTGGACGGGGGGTGGTTGGCGGAGGTTGTAGCGGTCGTCCTTGAGGCCTTCGCGCATCTCGATGATGTCGCGGTGGCCTTCGGTGGTGAGCAGGCCGACCTTGGCGCCCTTGTGTTCGAGGAGGGCGTTGGTGGCGACGGTGGTGCCGTGGACGATGCGCTTTGTCGCGGCGAGCATTTCGGCGCGGCTGATGGCGAGGGCTTCGGCGAGGCGGTCGAGGCCTTCCATGACGCCGATGGACTGGTCGGCGGGGGTGGAGGCGGATTTGGCGAGGGTGACGGTGCCGGCTTCGTCGACCGCGACGAGGTCGGTGAAGGTTCCGCCGACGTCGATTCCGATGGCGTACATTATTTGGGCTCCGTGACGAAGCCGGAGCGGTGGTCGGCTTCGCGTTGGGCGGGGGTGCGGGCGGTGGGGGGGCCCCAACCGCCGCCGCCGCCGGAATGGGCGTGGAGGATATCGCCTGGGCGGATGGTGACGCCGACTTCCTTGGTTTTGAGGGGGCGGTCGGGGAGGTTTTTCGATTCGAGCCAGTAATTGTGGGGCTGGCCGTCGGTGCCGCCGTTCATGCCGGCGGCGCCGTATTTGATGCCGTCGCCGGCGGTGTTGCCGATGGCGGGGGTGGCGGTTTCGATGGCCATTTCGAGGATGCCGCCGGGGCCGCCGCGGAACTGGCCGTCGCCGCCGGAGTCGGGGCGGAATTCGTGGCGCTTGAAGAAGAGCGGGAAGCGGACTTCGTGGACCTCGATGCTGCCGAACTTGATGCCGCCGGCGGCCTGCCATTCGCCGGCGCCGGCCCAGCCGTCGCCTTCGGAGGAGGCGCCGCCGCCGGGGCGGGACTGGAACAGGTGCCAGATGAAGGGTTTTTCGGTGCGCGGGTCGGTGCCCTGGATGGCGATGCGGAAGCGGCGGCCCCAGCCGGCCATCGCGCGGTCGGGGCAGGCGGGGGCCAGGGCGCGGATCATCGCCTCGATGATTTCCTGGCCGCAATGGTTGGTGCAGAGGGTGACCGGGGCGCCCTCGCGCGGCCAGACGATGGTGCCTTCCTTGAGCTTGACGTTCAGCACGCGGAAGGCGCCGTCGTTCTTCGGGATGTCGGGGTCGATGAGGTAGGAGAGGGCGACGACGACGGCGGAATGGGTGTTGGCGTAGCTGGAGTTGATGAAGCCGATGACCTGTTCGTGGGATTGGGTGAGGTCGACTTCGAGGTCGCTGCCGGTCTTGGTGATTTTGGCGTGGATGCGGATGTCTTTGAATTTGTGGCCGTCGTCGTCGAGGAAGGCTTCGCCCTCGTAGATGCCGTCGGGCCATTGGCTGATGATGGCGCGGACCTGGCGTTCGGCGCCGTCCAGCACCGCTTCGACGCCGGCGTGGGTGGTTTCGGAGCCGAATTCGGCGAGGAGTTCGCGCAGGCGGCGTTCGCCGACGCGGGCGCTGCCGATCATGGCGGCGAGGTCGCCGCGGAAGTCGCGCGGGTGGCGGACGTTCAGCACGATCATCTCGTAGACGTCTTCACGGCGGACGCCCTGGTCGTAGAGGCGCAGCGGCGGGATGCGGATGCCTTCCTGGAAGATCTCGGTGGCGCCGGCGTTGTAGGCGCCGTGGGTGGCGCCGCCGATGTCGGACTGGTGGGAGCGGTTGATCGACCAGAAGACGAAGCGGTCGCCGTCGAAGACGGGCACGAAGGCGGTGAGGTCGGGGATGTGGTTGCCGCCGCGGTAGGGGTCGTTGAGGAGGTAGACGTCGCCGGGCTTGATGGTGTCGCCGAAGTATTCGGTGACGGCGCGGGCGGCGAAAGGCAGGGCGCCGACATGGATCGGGACGTGCTCGGCCTGGGCGATCAGGCGGCCCTGCGGGTCGCAGAGGGCGGTTGAGAAGTCGCGGCTGGAGTTGAGGATCTGGGAGTAGGCGGTGCGCAGCATGGCCTCGCCCATCTCCTCGACGATGGCGCGCAGGCGGTGCTGGATGACCGAGACGGTGATGGGGTCGATCGTGGCCATCCTGGGCTCCCGCGTGCGTGGTGGGGGAGGGTCGCGTTGCGGACGGGGCGTGTCAATTGCTGCGCGGAAAGACGATGACGGCACGCAAGGATGTTCCAAATCGGTTTGACAGCGGGCTCCGCGCGATGGGAGGGTCTTATATTCGGCGGGGCGCGCCAAGAAACGACGCAAGGAGGCAGGACATGAGCCAGATGATCAATCGTCGCACGCTGCTGGCCGGGGCGGCCGGGCTGGGGTTGGCGGGGGCCATGGCGCCCGGGGCGCAGGCGCAGGCGCTGAAGGGCGGCAAGCCGCTGCGGATCGCGCTGCTGGCGGATTTCGTGAACTACGACCCGCACCAGTTCTCGTCGCAGAACGCGACGATCATGCGCAACCTGTACGACACGCTGATCGAGTATGACGAGGCGGGCAAGCCGGTGCCGGCGCTGGCGCAGAGCTTCCAGATCGCGCCGGACAACATGTCCTGCACCATCGTGCTGCGGCAGGGGGTGGTGTTCCACAGCGGGGCGGCGCTGACGAGTGCGGACCTCGATGCCACGCTGAAGAAGGCGAACGACCCCAAGACGGGCAAGAACGTGTTCCCGACGATGGGCGTGGTGAAGGACTGGACGGTTGTCGACGACAAGACGGTGCGGCTGAACTTCAAGCAGAAGGTGCCGGACAAGCAGGTGACGGACCTGCTGCAGTTCATGTTCGTGATCGCCAAGGACACGACGGACAGCGCCGAGACCAAGGTGAACGGGACCGGGCCGTTCACGGTGGCCGAGCGGCAGCTGGGGCAGCGGCTGAAGCTGGTGGCCAATCCGAAGTACTGGCGGGCGGGGCAGCCGATCGTGCAGGAGGTGGTGTTCACCATCTTCAGCGACAACGAGGCGGCGTCGGCGGCGCTGGAGTCGGGCGCGGCGGACATGATCTTCGGCGGCGGGGCGCGCCAGGCGGTGCGTCTGCGCAATGCCGGGTTCCAGCTGCTGCAGGGCCAGGGGCAGCTGGTGCAGGTGTTCCGCATCAACACGCTGCGCGGGCCGTTCCGCAACGAGAAGTTCCGCCAGGCGTTCAACCACCTGATCGACCGCGCGGCGATCCTGCGGGTGGGCTATGCCGGGGTGGGCGAGGTGACGGCGCTGCCGTGGGCGCCGGCGAACCCGGCGGCGGACCGCAGCTACGACAAGACCTATGCGTTCGACATCGCCAAGGGCCAGGCGCTGCTGAAGCAGTCCGGGCTGAGTCAGGCGGAGATGAACGACTGGAAGCTGCTGGTGAACAGCGCCAGCGAGGATGCCATGGCGATCAGCCAGGTGGTGCAGGCCTCGCTGAAGCGGGCGGGCATCGATGTTCAGCTGGAGCTGAAGCAGGGCTCGGAATACGTCGATGCGCTGCTGGGCGGGAAGTTCGACGGGACGTTCGGCGGCGTGGGCAACGTGCAGAAGTTCCCGACGCGGATCACCACCAACTCGATCTACCGCACGGTGAACAACCCGGTGCTGGGCAATCCGAACCCGCATCAGGCCTATGTCGCGGCGATCCAGCGCGTGGACACGGCGTTCGGCACCGCGGATGTGAAGGCGGCGTACGATGCGCTGAACAAGGCGCTGATCGAGGCTTCGTTCGGCATCGCCACCAACACCTACGACGTGTTCCTGACCGTGGCGGCGAAGAACGTGGGCGGGTTCACGCGGGACCTCGACAGCCTGCTGGTGCTGCGCACCGTCGGGTTCACGAGCTGAGTGCATAATGGCTGACAGCGGCGGCGGGAGCTTCCCGTCGCCGGTGCTGTCCGTTCGCGGCCTGTCGGTGAGCTTCACCGGCAGCGGGCGGGATGTGCCGGCGGTGCGGGGCATCGATTTCGACGTGATGGCCGGCGAGGTGCTGGGCATCGTGGGCGAGTCCGGCTCGGGCAAGAGCGTGACGGCGCTGGCGGTGACGGGGTTGTTGCCGCCGACGGCGCGCATTGGCGGTTCGGTGCGGGTGGGGGACGTGGAGATCACCACGGCCGGGGCGGAGACGCTGCGGACGCTGCGCGGGCGCGACGTGGGGATGATCTTCCAGGACCCGACGACGACGCTGAATCCGGTTCTGCCGATCGGGCGGCAGGTGATCGAGGGGCAGGTGTCGCACGGCTTCGTGCCGGCCAGCGAGGCGATGGCGCGGGCGGCGGGGCTGCTGCGCGAGGTGGATATTCCGGACCCGGATGCCCGCGTCGGGCAGTATCCGCACCAGTTTTCCGGCGGGATGCGGCAGCGGGCGGTGATCGCGATGGCGATGGCTGGCGCCAAGCGGCTGATCATCGCGGACGAGCCGACGACGGCACTCGATGTGACGGTGCAGGCGCAGGTGCTGGCGGTGCTGGCGAAGCGGCAGGCCGAGACGGGGGCGGCGGTTATCCTCATCACGCATGATCTGGGCGTGGTGGCGGAGACGGCCGATCGGGTTGCGGTGATGTATGGCGGGCGGATCGTGGAGACCGGGGCGGTGGCGGAGATTTTCGCGGCACCGCGGCACCCCTACACGGTCGGGCTGATGCGCAGCCTGCCGCGGCTGGATGTGGTGGCGGACCGGCTGGTGCCGATTCCGGGCCAGCCGCCGGCGCCGGCGCGGTTGCCGAGCGGGTGCACGTTCCATCCGCGCTGCCCGATCGGGCGGGGGCGGGCGGTGTGTTCGGCCGAGGAGCCGGCGCTGGTGGCGCTGGGCGAAGGGCGGGCGACGGCGTGCCATTTTCCGGACGAGGTGCAGGGGCTGCTGGAGGAGACGGCGCCGGCGGTGGTGGCGGCGGAAGCGGGCGTGGTGGCCGAGGGGGTGCCGCTGCTGGAGGTGGAGGGGTTGCAGGTGCATTTCCCGATCCGCACCGGGCTGCTGCGGCGGCAGACCGGGACGGTGAAGGCGGTGGATGGGGTGAGCCTGGTGGTGCGGGCCGGGGAGACGCTGGGGCTGGTGGGGGAGAGCGGCTGCGGCAAGACGACGACCGGGCGGGCGATCATGGGGCTGATCCGGGCGACCGGCGGCTCGATCCGGTTCGGTGGCGAGGAGGTGACGGCGATGGGGCCGGCGGCGCTGCGGCGGGCGCGGCGCAACATGCAGTATATCTTCCAGGACCCGTATGCCTCGCTGAACCCGATCAAGACGGTGGGCGAGATCGTGGCCGAGCCGCTGCGCATCCATGGGCTGTTCGACGACGTGGGCGGGATGCGGCGGGTGGGGGAGCTGTTCGAGCTGGTCGGGCTGTCGCGGACGATGCTCGGGCGGTATCCGGCGGAGTTTTCCGGCGGGCAGAAGCAGCGCATCGGGATCGCGCGGGCGCTGGCGCTGTCGCCGAAGCTGCTGATCCTGGATGAGCCGGTGGCGGCGCTGGACGTTTCGATCCAGGCGCAGGTGGTGAACCTGTTGCAGGACCTGCAGAAGGAGCTGGGGCTGGCCTACCTGTTCATCGCGCATGATTTGAGCGTGGTGCGGCATATCTGCGACCGGGTGGCGGTGATGTATCTGGGGCGGATCGTGGAGCAGAGCGGCAAGCACACGCTGTACGAGACGCCGACGCATCCCTATACGCAGTCGCTGCTGTCGGCGGTGCCGGTGCCGGACCCGGCGCGGCGGGGGCATACCGGGCGGATCGTGTTGCAGGGGGATATTCCGAGCCCGGCGCGGCCGCCCTCGGGCTGCACTTTTCATCCGCGATGTTTCCGCGCCGAGGCGCGCTGCGCGGTGGAGGCGCCTTCGTTCCGGGATTATCCAGGGTTGCCGACGCAGGTGGCGTGCCATTTTGCCGGGCCGCGTGTGGCGGAGGCGGTTTCGTGAGCGGTGGGTTGCGGCGCGCGCGGGTGACGGCGGGGCGGGTGCTGGCGCGGCCGGCGGCGCTGGTGAGCGTGGTGTTCCTGGCGGTGACGATCTTCGTGTCGCTGACGGCGGAGTGGCTGTTGCCGCTTGATCCGCTGTACCAGGACCTGGCGTCGTCGTTGGAGCCGCCTGGGGCGCAGTACTGGTTCGGAACGGACGAGCTGGGGCGGGATATCCTGGCGCGGGTGATCTATGGCGCGCGGACCTCGCTGTTGACGGCGGCGGGGGCGGTGCTGATCGCGGGGTTCGTCGGCGTGCCGATCGGGCTGGTGGCCGGGTATTTCGGCGGCTGGCGCGATGCGGTGCTGATGCGGGTGGTGGATGTGATGCTGGCGCTGCCGGGCATCCTGTTCGCGATGGCGATGATCGCGGTGCTCGGGCGCAGCCAGATGGCGGCGTTGGTCGCGGTGGGGGTGACGGGGATTCCGGGCTTCGCGCGGATCACGCGGGCGCAGGTGCTTTCGCTGCGGCAGCGGGATTTCGTTTTGGCGGTGGAGGCGCTGGGGGGATCGGCGGCGTACAACATGTTCCGCACGGTGCTGCCCAACGCGTGGTCGCCGATCCTGGTGCAGGTGGTGATCCTGTCGAGTGTCGCGATCCTGCTGGAGGCGGCGCTGGCGTTCCTGGGGGTGGGGATTCCGCCGCCGACGCCTTCCTGGGGGGAGATGCTGCGGACGGGCAAGTCGTATCTGTACGAGGCGCCGACCTATGCGGTGCTGCCGGGGATCGCGCTGACGCTGACGATCCTGTCGCTGGATACGCTGGGGCGGGTGCTGGCGAGCGTGCTGGAGGACCGGCGCGAGATCGTGGAGGAGGAGGCCGCCGAGGTGGCTGAGCTGAAGGTGGGGCAGCGATGACGTCCCGCGCGCCGGATGCACGACGATGACGACCTATATCCTCCGCCGGTTGGCGCAACTGGTGCCGGTGCTGTTCCTGGCGTCGATCGGCATCTGGGCGATGGTGTATGCGGTGCCTGGCTCGCCGGTGGGGGCGATCGTGGGCGAGAACGCGACGGCGGAGCAGATTGCCGACACGATCGCGCGGCTGGGGCTCGACCGGCCGCTGTACGAGCAGTACTGGAGCTGGCTGCGCGGCGCGGTGGTGGGGGATTTCGGGCTGTCGATCCAGAGCCGGGAGCCGGTTTGGGGCCTGATCATGCAGCGGGTGCCGGCGACGATTCAGCTCGGGCTGGCGGCGATTGTGGTGGGGCTGGTGATAGGCGTTCCAGTGGCGGTGGTCAGCGCGCTGGTGCCGGGGAGCTGGATCGACCGGGTGCTGTCGGCGTGGAGCGCGCTGGCGCTGGGGGTGCCGACATTCTGGCTCGGCATCCTGCTGATCTTGCTGTTCGCGGTCGAGCTGCGCTGGCTGCCTTCGGTCTCGACCTATGTCTCGTTTTTCGAAGACCCGTTGGGGGCGATGCGGAACCTGATGCTGCCGGCGCTGACGCTGGGGGTTTACGTGTCGGGCATCTTCGCGCGGTTCCTGCGGGCGTCGCTGCTGGGGGAGTTGAAGGCGGACTACGTGCGCACGGCGCGCAGCAAGGGGTTGCCGGAGCGCGACGTGGTGGGGCGGCATGTTATGCGCAACGCGCTGCTGCCGTTCGTGACGATCGTCGGGCTGATGCTGGCGGCGTTCGTGGGCGGGACGGTGGTGACGGAGGCGGTGTTCACTTATCCCGGCATCGGGCGGCTGCTGATCCAGGCGATCGGGGTGCGAGATTATCCGCTGATCCAGGGGTGCATCCTGTTCGTGCTGGTGATCTACGTGCTGATGAACGTGATGGTGGATGTGCTTTACGCGTATATCGACCCTCGGATCGAATACAGGTAAGCGGTTCTTTTTTGTAAAAAAGAACCAAAAAACTTTCATCCATTCGCGCTGCGCCGGATGGGGTGCATGGGCGCAAGTGATGGAAAGTCTTTTTGCTTCTTTTTCTTCAGAAAAAGAAGACTCTTGCTTCAGCAGGCTCTCCCGCCGACCTCCTTCAGGGCCTCTTCCACCATGGCTTGCTGGCTCGCCGAGCAGATCACCCGCAGCGCGATCGCGCCGTGCAGCGCGGGGTCTCCGTGCTTTTCCACCCCCGGGTGGCCGCTTTCGGTGTCGGCGCCGGCGGCGCGTTCGCCTGAGGTGTTGTCGGGGCCGGCCGCGGTGAGGGTGATGGCGGCGCGGTCGATGCGGTGTTCCTGGACGAGGTGTTCCAGGGCGAGTTCCGCTTCGCGTCGTGTGGCGAAGCTGTAGGTGAGTGTGTGTGCCATCGTGTTTGCCCTCCGCTGTGGGGAGGCAACGCGCGGGGGCGTGCGGCGATCCCGGGCGCGGTCAGGCCGGGGGCAGGCGGGCGGCGACGGTAAGGGGGGCGCGGCGCAGCACTAGGAGTTCGGCGGAGGCGGGGAAGATGCCGGTGAGCGCGGTGATGTTCACCTGGTGGGTGACCAGCAGGGTTGGTTCGTCGACGGCGGTGGCGATCCAGGCGCGTAGGGCGTCGGTGCGGGCGGGGCCGGCGGGGCGGTCGGCGAAGAAGGAGTTCAGGATCGGCAGGTCTTCCGGGGGGGCGAAGCCGAGCAGGCGGGCGGTTTCGCGGGTGCGGCACCATTGGCTGGTGAGCACGCGGAGATGGGTGATGCCGGCTTCGCGCAGGCGGTCGCCGAGGCGGGTGGCCTGGGCGCGGCCGAGCGGGCCGAGGTTGCGCTGGGTGGCGCAGTCATCGAGGCGGAAGCCGCCGGGGTCGCCGCCTCCGGGGGCATCGGCGTGGCGCATGATGGCGAGGTGGCCGGGGCGGGCCAGCAGGGCGAGGGGGTCTTCCGCGGCGCGGGTCGGGGTGGCGGCGATCAGGGCAAGGAGGGTGCGGCGGGGGATGGGCATGGCGCGCAGATGGGGGTGGAGCGCGGGGGCGCCAGTCCACGGGCGGGCGAAGGGCATGGACCACTGCAACATTCCATCGACATGGCGGGCGCATTTGCCTACCTGTGACGCATGATCCGAAAGTTCCTGGCTTACTACCGCCCCCACCGGCGCCTGCTGGCGCTCGACTTCGGCTGCGCCGCGTTGTCCGGCGTGCTGGAGCTGATGTTCCCGATGGCGGTGCGCGCGGTGATCGACCACCTGCTGCCGCAGCAGGATTTGTATGTGATCACCGTGGCGGTGATCGGGCTGTTCGTCGTCTACCTGGTCAATTCGGGGCTGATGGCGATCGTGACCTATTACGGGCATGTGCTGGGCATCGCCATCGAGACGGAGCTGCGGCGGCGGGCGTTCGACCATTTGCAGAAGCTGTCGCTGCGTTTCTACGACAACCAGAAGACCGGGCACCTGGTGGGGCGGGTGACCAAGGACCTGGAGGAGATCGGCGAGGTGGCGCATCACGGGCCCGAGGACCTGCTGATCGCCATCCTCACCTTCGCCGGGGCGTTCGCGCTGATGACGGTGGTGAACCCGCAGCTGGCGCTGATCGCGGCGACCATCGTGCCGGCGGCGGCGTTCGTGGTGGCGCGCTATGGCGGGCGGATGACGGCGAACTGGCAGGCGCTGTTCGGGCGCGTGTATGCGTTCAACGCGCGGATCGAGGAGGCGGTGGGCGGCATCCGCGTGGTGCAGGCGTTCGCCAACGAGGACCACGAGCGGCGGCTGTTCGCGGTGGACAACGACAAGTATCGGCGGGTGAAGCTCGATGCCTACCGGCTGATGGCCACCGGCATCACGCTGAACTACGTGGCGATGCGCGCGGTGCAGGTGGTGGTGATGCTGGCGGGCGCGTGGATGATCGTGCGCGGGACGCTGAGCGTGGGCGATTTCGTGGCGTTCCTGCTGCTGGTCGGCGTGTTCTATCGGCCTCTGGAGAAGATCAGCGCGGTGATCGAGACCTATCCGAAGGGGATCGCCGGGTTCCGCAGCTACCTGAATCTGATGGCGACCGAGCCGGATATCGCTGACCGGCCGGGGGCGCGGGACGTTTCGTCGCTGCGCGGCGAGGTGCGCTACGAGGGGGTCGGCTTCGGCTACGACGCGGCGCGGCCGGTGCTGCGCGACCTTTCGTTGGCGGTGCGGGCGGGGGAGACGGTGGCGCTGGTCGGGCCGTCCGGGGCGGGGAAGACGACGATCTGCTCGCTGCTGCCGCGGTTCTATGAGGTGCAGGCGGGGCGGATCACCATCGACGGAGTCGATATCCGCGACATGACGCTGGCGAGCCTGCGGCGGCAGATCGGGATCGTGCAGCAGGATGTGTTCCTGTTCGCCGGCTCGATCCGCGACAATATCGGCTATGGGCGGCTGGGGGCGTCGGAGGCGGAGATCATGGAGGCGGCGCGGCGGGCGCGGCTGGACGAGGTGATCGCGCGGCTGCCGCAGGGGCTGGACACGCCGATCGGCGAGCGGGGAGTGAAGCTGTCGGGCGGGCAGAAGCAAAGGCTCGCGATCGCGCGGATCTTCCTGAAGAACCCGCCGATCCTGATCCTGGACGAGGCGACCAGCGCGCTCGACACCGCCACCGAACAGGCGATCCAGCAATCGCTGGCGGAACTGGCGCAGGGGCGGACGACGCTGGTAATCGCGCACCGGCTGGCGACGATCCGCAATGCCGATCGGATCCTGGTGGTGACGGAGGACGGGATCGCCGAGCAGGGGACGCATCGGGAGCTGCTGGAGAAGGGCGGGGTGTATCGCGGGCTGCACGAGGCGCAGTTTTCGGTGGCGGCGGAGTAGGGAAGAGTCTTCTTTTTTCTGAAGAAAAAAGAAGCAAAAAAGACTTTATCCATTTGCGCCGGGGCCGACGCGTTTGCCGCTGTGCAAATGGATGGAAAGTTTTTTGGTTCTTTTTTTCAAAAAAGAACGTCTTTCTTGCTTATACGGCTCGCCACCCCCGCCGCGGGAGGGATAGCGCGGCGGCCATGCCGAGGAGGTTGGCGGCGGCGGCGATCATCATGGCGGCGCCGTAGCCTTGCGAGATGTCGAACAGGTAGCCGGCCAGGACGGGCAGGCTGACGGCGGCGAGGCACCAGGCGATGTAGGTGCGCCCGGCGACGCGGCCGAAGTCGGCGGGGGGCCAGTAGACGGCGATGCCGGCGGCGGTGGCGCCGGAGATGAAGCCGTAGCCCATGCCGATCAGGCCGAGGCCGATCACGGCCGTGATGGGCGAGGGGAACAGGGTCAGCAGGACGCCGCCGGCCAGGGCGAGGGCGTTTGCGGCGCACATCACGTGCGGCACCGCGAAACGGTCTACCAGCCAGCCGCCGGAGATGCGGGCGAGCGCGATGGCGCCGGTGATGCCGGTGGTGGCGCCGACGGCCAGGGCGGCCGCCCCGCCATAGGCGGCGACGATCTCGCGCGCCTGGCTGAGCACCATCAGGCCGGCCGAGGCGGCGAGGAAGAAGGTGGCGGAGAGCTTGATGAAGGTCATGCCGAGGCGGGCCGGGCGGGCGGCGGCGCTGCCGGCGGGGGCCGTGAGGCGGGCGCCGCCGTGATGGGCGAGGAGGGCGGCGGCGGCGCCGCAGACGACCAGTATGACGGCCAGCCAGGTGAGGGTGGTGCGCCAGCCGAAGGTTTCGTTGCACCAGTGGAAGGCGGGGGTCGCGATCATCGCGCCGAGCGGGTAGAGGCTGACGATGTAGCCGTTGACTAGGCCCTGGCGGCGGCGGACCAGCATGTTCACGCCCTGCTGCAGCAGGATGTAGGCGACGCCGCCGCCGGTGCCGAACACCACGCCGTAGCCGAGCAGGAGCTGCGCCATGCCGGTGGCGGTGGCGGCAAGCGCGATGCCGGCGGCGGCGGCCACGGCGGCGGCGAACACCAGCACCGGGGCGGAGGCGATGCGGAACACGAAGGCGGCGCCGACCGAGCCGACGGTGAAGCCGACGGTGGCGAGGCCGAAGACCAGCGAGAGCGCGCTGCGCGGGATCGCCAGTTCGAGCTCGATCGGGCGCAGGAAGACGCTGAAGGAATAGACCGAGCCGAGCGGCAGGTTCAGCAGCGTGGCGGCGAGCAGGGCGGCCCAGAGGCGCTCGGCGGGAACGGACGCGGCGGGGGCGGCGCTGGACATGGCGGCAGCCTCCGCGCGCGTCGCGGTGCGGTCAAGCCATCGCCCCCGTTGCCAGCCAAGCGGAACGGAAGCACTCTCCCGCCACGTGCAACGCTGGGGTTTCCGCCATGAACGAGATGTCTTCCTCCACCGCGCTTTCCGGGCTCAAGTGGCGTTGCATCGGGCCATCGCGCGGCGGGCGCGTGGTGGCGGTGGCGGGTGACTACAACGACCCGATGACCTTCTACTTCGGCGCCTGCGCGGGCGGCGTGTGGAAGACCACGGATGGCGGGCTGTATTGGCGCAACGTGTCCGACGGGTTCCTGTCGACCGCGGCCGTCGGTGCGATCGCGGTGGCGCGGACGGATTCGAACGTTGTGTATGCCGGCATGGGCGAGACGACGATCCGGCTCGACGTTTCGTATGGCGACGGCGTGTACAAGACCACGGATGGCGGGCGCAGCTGGGCCAATGTCGGCTTGCAGGACACCAAGCATATCGGCCGGGTGCTGATCCATCCGACCAATCCGGACATCGTGTATATCGCGGCGCTGGGCGACATCTTCGGGCCGAGCGAGGCGCGCGGGGTGTATCGCACCACCGATGGCGGCGCGACGTGGCAGAAGATTTTGTATCGCGACGAGGACAGCGGCGCCGTCGACATGTCGATGGACCCGAACAACCCGCGGGTGATCTATGCCAGCATCTGGCAGACGCGGCGCAACTTCTGGAACATTTCTTCCGGCGGGCCGGGCTGCGGGCTGTTCAAGTCCACCGATGGTGGCGACAGCTGGACGGAGATTTCGCGCAACAAGGGCCTGCCGAGCGGGCCGATCGGCAAGATCGGCGTGGCGGTTTCGCCGGCGCGGTCCGGCCGGGTGTGGGCGCTGGTGGAGGCGGAGGGCGACAAGTGCGGCATGTACCGCTCCGACGACCACGGCGAGACCTGGGTGCAGACCCAGGCCAGCCGCGACCTGATGCACCGGCCCTGGTACTACACCCATGTGTTCGCCGACCCGAGCCATGGCGACACCGTGTATGTGACCAACCTCGCCATGTGGAAATCCACCGATGGCGGCACGAGTTTCACCGAGATCAACACCTCGCACGGCGACAACCACGATCTGTGGATCGACCCGCGCGACAGCCGGCGGATGATCGAGGGCAATGACGGCGGCGCGCAGGTGACGTTCAACGGCGGGCACACCTGGTCGTCGATCTACAACCAGATGACCGGCCAGTTCTACCGGATCGACGTGGACGACCGCTTTCCGTACCGGGTGTATGGCACGCAGCAGGACAACACCTCGATCGCGGTGCCGTCTTCCGCCGTGTGGGGCGCGATCTCGCTGGTGGATTGCAGCTATCCCGGCACGGGCGAGAGCGGGTTCATCGCGGTGAAGCCGAACAACCCCGACGTGGTGTTCTGCGGCGCGGTCGGGTCCAGCCCGGGCGGGGCGGGGGCGCTGCAGCGCTATGACTATTCGACCGACCAGATCTCGCTGGTGAACGTGTGGCCGGAGGAATCGACCGGTGTCGCGCCGCGGGACCTGAAGTATCGCTTCGCCTGGACCTTCCCGATCGTGTTCTCGCCGCACGATCCCGACACGCTGTATGCCGGCGGCAACGTGGTTTTCAAGAGCACCAACGAGGGGCAGAGCTGGGAGCCGATCTCGCCGGACCTGTCCTTGAACGACAAGGCGCGCCAGGGGCATTCGGGCGGCGACATCACGCGCGAGAGCGCGGGTGCGGAGGTGCATGCCACCACGGCGAGCGTGGTGGAGAGCCCGCACCGCAAGGGCGAAATCTGGGCCTCGACCGATGACGGGCTGGTGCATGTGATGCGCGCGGGGGCCAACACCTGGTCGAACGTGACGCCGCCGACGCTGCCGGAGCTGGCCTATGTCGGCTGCGTGGAGCCTTCGCCGCATGTGGCGGACACGGTGTATGTGGCGGCGACGCGCTACAAGCTGTCGGACTACAAGCCCTATCTGTATCGCACCAGCGATGGCGGGCGGACCTGGCAGTCGATCAACGGCAACTTCCCCGAGGGCGAGATCACCCGCGTCGTGCGGGCGGACCCGGTGCGCAAGGGGCTGCTGTTCGCCGGCACCGAGACGGGCGTGTTCTACACGCTGGATGACGGTGCCACCTGGGCGCGCCTGCCGGGCGGGCTGCCGGTGGTGCCGGTGTACGACCTCAAGATCAAGCATGACGACCTGATCGCCGGCACCCATGGTCGCGCGTTCTGGATCCTGGACGACCTGACCAGCCTGCGCGCGCTGCCGGCCAAGGTCGACGCGCCGGCGCTGCTGCCGCCGCGCAAGACGATCCGCTCGCGCATGCATCACGGTGCGCTGGGCGGGGCGAAGGGGCCGGTGAGCTTCCAGCTGGTGTTCGGGATCGGCGGCGCGATCGCCCATTCCGAGAAGCCGGACGGGACCAAGGTGCGCGAGTTCCTCGACATCGGCGAGAACCCGCCGCAGGGCACGATCGTGTGGTACTGGCTGCCGGAGGGCTTCTCCGGCGCGGTGGCGCTGACCTTCCGCGACGAGCGCGGGGCGAAGATCGCCAGCTACGCCAGCGACGACAGCGCCGTGCCGGTGGCGAAACGGCCGTCGGCGAAGCCCGGCCTGAACCGCTATGTCTGGGACATGCGCTACCCCGGCCCGGCGAAGATGGACAACACGCTGGCGCTGCCGAAGCCGAAGGCGCTGGTGGCCGACCCGGACAACACGCCGGGCCCGCTGGCCATTCCGGGCAGCTACACGGTGGAGATGTCGGCCGGCGGCGCCAGCCAGTCGCAGCCCTTCGTGATCGTGAAGGACCCGCGCCTGCCGACCACGCCGGCGCAGCACAAGGCGCAGTTCGACCTGGTGCAGGAACTGGTGGCTTCGCTCGACGCGCTGAACATCGCGGTCGGGCGCATGCGGCGCACCCGCAAGCAGTTGGGCGCGCTGGCCGAGCTGGCCGGTGCCGGGGAGCTGGCCGACAAGGCGAAGGCCGCTGCGGCGACGCTGGGCGCCATCGAGGGCGTGCTGGTCGATGTGTATCGCCAGTCGCCGCGGGATGCGCTGCGCAACCCGGCGGGGCTGAACGACACGCTGGTGGACCTGATCAACACCGTCACCATCTCCGACCGCGAGCCGACCCAGCAGGCCGAGGCGGTGTCGCGCGAGCTGATGGCCAATGTGGCGGCCGAGCTGGCCAAGGCGGCGGCGGTGATGGGCGATGAGGTCGCGGCGATCAACCGCATGGCCGCCAGTGCCGGCATCGCGCATGTGACGAGCGCCTGAGCGTCGGCCCCGGCCCTCTCCTGCGCGGGAGGGCCGGGGTGCTACCCGACTGTCATCATGCCTACGGCATGGTCCAGCATGGCGAGCGGGATGGCATGGGCGTCGCCCGGCTCCACCTTCTCGCCCACGATGTAGCCGTAGTGCAGGCCGGCGCAGGAGGCGATCGACCAGTAGGTCAGCGATGGCTCGGCCGGGCCCACGAGTTCCAGCACGGCGGCGCCTGGCGGGCAGAAGGCGATCTCCGCCAGCGCGGGCCCCTGCGTGGCGACAACCGCGCCGGCATGGCGCAGCACGGCGATGCGTTCAGTCAGCGACGTGGCGTCGGCATCCAGCACCGTGAAGCCGCGCGCCATGAGGTTCGCCACCATTGCGGCCTCGTTGGCCAGCCGGCTCGTGGCGGTGCGCAGATAGACCCGTCGCGGGCCCGGCGGGGCCAGCGGTACCATGGCCGCCAGTGCCATGGCGGCGCCATGGGCGAAGGGCGAGACCGCGTCGGTGTCGAACCGGCTGGTCACCACAAGCCCGGCGCAGGCAACCGGCGCGTCGGGCAGCCAGGCCACGTGCGGCTCCAGTCCCAGCAGCGCCAGCATCTCGCGCAGATGGGGAAGGTCCGCAGCGTCGGGCAGCAGCAGGCGCAGATCGGGGTGTTGGCGCCGCAGCCGCGCGCAGGCGACCAGGCGCGGCAGGATGGTGGCCATGCCGTGCGGGTCTGCCTCCCAGCCGGGGCCGACCCCGAGGAACGCCCTTCCCTCGATTCGGTGCGCCGCCGGGAGGTTCGCCACTGGGGGGGGCGCGCCCGGGGGCAGCGTGTCGGCCAGCACCGTGCCGCCGCACAGCACCGCGCCGGAGCGGCCAAGGACGACGGCGTCCACCAGCCCGGCCGCGAGCGCGGCCGGGGCATGGTAGCGGCCGCTCTCCGTGCTCAGCAGCTCGGCCCCCCTGGGAGCGATGGCGGGATCGACGGCGGTGGCGAAGAACGGCGCGGCGCGCGCGATGTCCATGGCGGGGTACAGCGTCGCGACCTCGGCCAGCCCGCCGCCCGCCTTCAGCGCGGCGATGCCGGGGCCGGCGGGCAGGACGACGCGGACCGCAGCCGCCGGCCCGCGCAGGTGCCAGTCGACCCATTCGCCGAAGCTGCGAACCGCGTCGCCCTGGCGATAGCGCAGGTTGGGCGACCACCAGCCCAGGGCGAAATGCGCCGCGACTTGCGGGTGGACCGGGGCCTGGGCGTCGGCGAACACGCCCTCCAGCCCGGGCGCGACGGCGCGCAGTTGCGCATCGAACGTCCCGTCGGCCAGGGAAGCGAGCGCGGGATGGCCGAGGAGTTGCGCCATCACCTGCTGCATTAGCGCCCCCGCCGGGTGCACGGGGCTGTGGAACAGGCGTTCGGAGCGGAAGCGGGACAGCACGAAGGCGGCGACACGGACGTCGCAGCCGGCTTCGCGCCGGAACATGGCCTTTGCCGTCTCGGCGTGCAGCCGGTCGAGATCCTCCAGTGCCGAGACGGCCATGGCGTCGTAGGCGGTGCGGCGCGACGCGGAGGGGATTTCGTCGCGCAGCGCCTGCAGCGCGATCCGGTCGCCGAAATGCACGGGAACCCCGGGAATGTCGGGGCCGCGCGGGGGGTGCTCGGCCATCAGCGGCCAGAGGCTGGCGAATTCCAGGCGGGGCAGGATGATGATCGCGCAGTCCGGGCCCAGCGAGGCCCGCTCGGCCTCGTCCATGGCGCCCTCCTCGGCCACCGCCACGACGGCGCGCGCGAGGACCGCGGTGGGCAGGGGGGGACGGCCGCCGGGCTTGTCGGGCGACAGATGCAGTTCGACGCGGCCGGCGAGGCCGGGGACGGCACCCAGGTGTTCGACCACCGCGCCGACCACATGCCCGCCGATACCGATCAGCGCCGGCCTTGCCATCGTCGTTCTCCGGAGGGAGGTCGCCCGGCTGTCAGCGCGTCGGCTGTCAGCGCGTGGGGCGGGGTGGATTCTGGCTGTAGTCGTAGAAGCCGCGCCCGGCCTTGCGGCCCAGCCAGCCAGCTTCGACATACTTCACCAGCAGCGGGCAGGGCCGGTACTTGCTGTCGGCCAAGCCTTCGTAGAGCACCTGCATGATCGACAGGCAGGTATCCAGCCCGATGAAGTCGGCCAGCTCGAGCGGGCCCATCGGGTGGTTGGCGCCGAGCTTCATCGCGGTGTCGATGGCCGTGACCGAGCCGACGCCCTCGTAGAGCGCGTAGACCGCCTCGTTGATCATCGGCACCAGGATGCGGTTGACGATGAAGGCGGGGAAATCCTCGGAGACGGCGGTGGTCTTGCCGAGCTTGCGCGACAGCGCCTGGATCGCCTGGAAGGTGGGTTCGTCGGTGGCGATGCCGCGGATCACCTCGACCAGCTTCATGACCGGCACCGGGTTCATGAAGTGCATCCCGATGAACTTCTCGGGGCGGTCGGTGCTGGCGCCCAGCCGGGTGATGGAGATGGAGGAGGTGTTGGAGGCCACCATCGCCGAGGGCTTGAGGTGGGGCACGAGGGTTTTGAAGACCGCGCGCTTGACGTCCTCTTTCTCGGTGGCGGCCTCGATCACCAGGTCGCAGTCCCCGAAGGCAGCGTAGTCGGTGCTGGTGGTGATGCGCGCGAGCGCTTCCAGCTTGTCGATCTCGCTGATCAGCGTGCGGTTGACCTGGCGGTCGAGGTTGCGGCCCATCAGGGCCATCGCCTTTTCCAGTGCCTCGGCCTTCACGTCGAGCAGCACGACGGAGATACCGGCGAGCGCGCAGACATGGGCGATGCCGTTGCCCATCTGCCCGGCGCCGATCACCCCCACGGTCTGGATGGCCGGGCTGTCGGCGCTGGCCGCCACGTTCTCCGCCGCGGCGGCCGGCGCCTGGACGTTCATCAGCCGCGCTCCAGCTCCGCCGCCAGCTCGGGCAGCGCCTGGAACAGGTCGGCGACCAAGCCGTAGTCGGCCACCTGGAAGATCGGCGCCTCCTCGTCCTTGTTGATCGCCACGATGACCTTGCTGTCCTTCATGCCGGCGAGATGCTGGATGGCGCCGGAGATGCCGACGGCCACGTACAGCTCGGGGGCGACGATCTTGCCGGTCTGGCCGACCTGGTAGTCGTTCGGCACGAAGCCGGCGTCGACGGCGGCGCGGCTGGCGCCCACGGCGGCGCCGAGCTTGTCGGCGATCGGGTCGAGCAGCTTGAAGTTGTCGCCGTTCTGCATGCCGCGGCCGCCGGAGACCACGACGCGGGCGGCGGTCAGCTCCGGGCGTTCGCTCTTGGACAGCTCGGCCGAGACCCAGCGCGAGGAGGCGGGGGCGTCGACCGACGGGGCCGCCTCGATGCTGGCGCTGCCGCCTTCGCTGGCCACGGGGTCGAAGCTGGCGGCGCGCACGGTGATCACCTTCTTGGCGTCGCTGCTCTTCACGGTGGCCATCGCGTTGCCGGCATAGATCGGGCGCACGAAGGTGTCGGCATCGACCACGCCGGCGATGTCGCTGATCGGCTGGCTGTCCAGCAGGGCGGCGACGCGGGGCAGGATGTTCTTGCCGATGGCGGTGGTGGCGGCCATCACGTGCGAATAGGCCGGCGCGAGGGCCACCATCAGGGCGGCCATCGGCTCGGCGAGATTGTTGGCATAGGCGGGCGCGTCGGCCAGGATCACCTTGGCGACGCCGGGCAGCTTGGCGGCCGCGTCGGCGGCGGCCTGGACGCCGGAACCGGCGACCAGCGCGTGTACCTCGCCCAGCTGGGCGGCGGCGGCGATGGCGGAGCGGGACGGCTGCTTGATCAGGCCGCCCTCGTGGTCGATCAGGACAAGAGCGGTCATGGTCAGATCACCTTGGCTTCGTTGCGCAGCTTCTCGACAAGCTCGGCCACCGAGCCCACCTTCTTGCCGGCCTGGCGCTTGGCCGGCTCCTCCACCTTCACCACCGTCAGGCGCGGGGCGGGGTCGACCCCCAGGTCCGCCGGCTTGATGGTTTCGATCGGCTTCTTGCGCGCCTTCATGATGTTCGGCAGCGAGGCGTAGCGCGGCTCGTTCAGGCGCAAATCGGTGGTGATGATCGCGGGGAGGCTCAGCACCACGGTCTCGAGGCCGCCATCGACCTCGCGCACCACGGTCATGCTCTCGCCCTCGATCGTGACCTTGCTGGCGAAGGTGCCCTGGGGCCAGCCGAGCAGGGCGGCGAGCATCTGGCCGGTGGCCGACATGTCGTCGTCGATGGCCTGCTTGCCGAGGATGATGAGGCCCGGCTGCTCCTTGTCCGCGATCGCCTTCAGCATCTTGGCGACTGCCAGCGGCTGCAGGTCGACATCGGACTCGACCAGGATGCCGCGGTCGGCCCCCATGGCGAGCGCGGTGCGGATGGTTTCCTGGCAGGCCGCCACGCCGAGCGAGACCGCGATGATCTCGGTGGCCGCGCCCTTTTCCTTCAGGCGCACGGCTTCCTCGACGGCGATCTCGTCGAACGGGTTCATCGACATCTTGACGCCGGCGGTCTCGACGCCGGTGCCGTCGGATTTCACCCGCACCTTCACGTTGTAGTCGACCACCCGCTTGACGGGGACAAGGATTTTCATGGGCTGCCGTGCCGTTTCCTGGATGTGGGCGGGTCGAGCGCCGGTCGCCAGGGAAGGCAGCGCCCGTGCGTTCGCACCTGCGAAATTGCTGGGCCGGACCATAGTTGCGGCCTTGCGCGGCTGTCAAACGCAGCCCGGGCAGGGCAGGACGCCGCTTTGCGCCCCGCATCCGGCCGGGGAAGGGCGCGCCGCGCCAGGGTCGCGCTAGGGCCGCGATACGGCCAGCAACAATCCGAACAGCACCAGCGCCAGGAACTGGAAGCCGATCCGGTATCGCATGATCCGGTTCTGCTGCGCCCCGCTGCTGCTGCGCGCCATGCCGAGCAGGCCCGCGACCAGAACTCCCACCGTGGCGAGCATGGCCATGCCCACCATCACCGTCAGAACTGTCTTCATGGCAGGTAGCTAGGCACGGCCGGGCGGCACGGGCAACGCGAATCCGGCAAGGCAGCCCGGCGCCGGCGGTGCGGTTGACGGCCGGCGGAACGGACGCATCGTTTAGTTGACTCCGCCCCGTCCGCCGTGATGGGGCTTGCGCATGAGATGGATCTCCCCCCCACGGCTCCTGGCCTGGCTGCTGCCCGCCCTGTCCGGCTTCGCGATGGCGGTCGCGGCGGCGGGCGCGCAGGCGCAGGCGCCGGCCGCCACGCCCCAGCAGGCCCCGGCGGTAACGCCGCAGCAGGCGCAACAGGCGCTGGACGTGCTGCGCGACCCGCAACGCCGCGCGGAGGTACTGGCGGTGCTGGAGACCCTGGCTCGCGCCGCCCGCATTCCGCCTGCTCAGCCTGGCCAGCCCGCGCGGCCCGTGGCGGCGGCAGGGCAGGAGGAGACCGGCGCCGCCGATTCCGGCCCACCATCCGCCGCCGGGCAGACCCCGGCGCCTGCCGCTCCCCCCGCGCCCGCCGATTCGGCGCCGGCCGCCGCGCCGCCACCCGCCTCGGCGGTTCCGCTGGCGCCCGACAGCCTCGGCGCCCAGGTGATCGTCGGGCTCTCCGGTCGCCTGGCGACGCTCACCGAGGACATCGTGGAGGCGGCCCGCACCGTCAGCAGCATTCCGCTGATCGTCCTCTGGCTGGTGCAGCTCGCCGGCGACCCCGACCGGCAGGGCCTTCTGCTCGATACGCTCTGGCGCCTCGCGCTGGTGCTGGGCACCGGGCTGGCGGCGGAATGGCTGGTTGCCAGGATACTCCGCCCGCTCCACGGCCGTCTTGCCGCCCGCACGCCCGCCGAGCCAGTCGCCTTGCCGCCGGAGGAGGTGGCCGCCCTCGCGCCGCCGACTGCTCCTGCACTGACCGCGACCGCGCGGCTGGAGCAGACGGCCCGGCAGTCGGAGCGCATCTGGCGGCGCGCCCGGCGGCTGGGCATCTGGCTGCGCCGCGTGCCGTTCGGCCTGGCGTCGCTGGCGCTCGACCTGGTGCCGATGCTCGCCGTTCTGGCCACCGGCTATGCGATGCTGGGCGGCACGCTCGGGCAGCAGCCGACGCCTCGCCTCGTCATTCTTGCGGTGCTGCATGCCTATGTCTTCTATCGCCTGGTCAGCGGTGTGGTGTGCATGCTGGTGGCGCCCGCCGAGCGGCGCCTGCGGCTGCTGCCGGTCGGCGACGAGATGGCCGCCTATGTCTGCCGCTGGGCGCGGCGGGCGGCCGCGGTCGGGATCTTCGGCTATGCCACGCTGGAGGCCGGGCTGCTGTTCGGCCTGTACCGACTGGCCCATGGCGCGCTGGTCAAGGCGCTGATGCTGGTGCTCGCTGCCTTTGTCGTCGTCGTGATCCTGCAGCAGCGCCAGGCCGTCGCGGCGGTGATCCGCCCCCCCGAGGGCGCCGTGGGCATGGCAGCCCGGCTGCGCGCCATGGTTGCCCCGGTCTGGCACATCGTGGCGGCGATCTATGTCGGGGCGTTGTGGGTGGTGCTGGCGCTGGACCTGCCGGACGGGTTCAGCCGGCTGCTGTACCTGTCGCTGTCCACCGCTGCCGTGCTGGTGGCGGCCCGGGGCGTGCTGCTGCTCGGGCTCGGCCTGATCCACCGGGTGCTGCGCCAGGCCGACGATGCGGCGGTGCAGCGCGCCGGCGTCGCGGGGCGGCTGCTCACCTACCAGCCGGTGCTGGGCGCGGTGCTGCGCATGGCGGTCGGCATCGCCACCGTGCTGGGGCTGCTCCAGGTCTGGGGCCTGCCGGCATTGTCCTGGCTGCTGCAGGCGGAGCTGGGCGGGCGGCTGCTGCGCACCCTCGGGTCCATCGCGCTGACCGTGGCGCTGGCCGTGGGCGTGTGGGAGGGCGTGAACCTTGCCATCGAGCGCCACCTTGCCAGCCTCGCCGCCGGCGCCCAGGTGGCGCGCTCCGCCCGCCTGCGCACGCTGCTGCCGATGTTCCGCACCTCCCTGCTGGTGGCGATCTGCGTGTTTGTCGTGCTGATCGTGTTGTCGGAGATCGGGCTGAACATCGCGCCGCTGCTGGCCGGCGCCGGCGTGTTCGGCGTGGCGCTGGCCTTCGGCAGCCAGCGGCTGGTGCAGGATGTCATCACCGGCCTGTTCCTGCTGTTGGAGAACACGATGCAGGTGGGCGACGCGGTGACGCTGGGCGGCATGAGCGGCACGGTGGAGAATTTGTCGATCCGCACCATCCGCCTGCGCGCGATGGATGGCTCGATGCATATCGTGCCGTTCAGCGCCGTCACCACCGTGACCAACATGTCGCGCGACTTCGGCTACGCGGTGGTGGATGTCAGCATCAGCCTCAACGAGGACACGGAGCGCGTCGGCGATATCCTGCGCGATGTCGCGGCCACGATGCGGACGGAGGACCGGTGGTCCCCGGCGATCAGTTCCGACCTCGACGTGCTGGGCATCGACCGGTTCATCGACGGCGCGCTGGTCCTGCGCACCCGCATCCGCACCACGCCCGGCCAGCGCGCGGCGGTGGGTCGGGAGCTGAACCGCCGGATCAAGCAGCGCTTCGACGAGCTGGGCATCGAAAGCCCGATGACGGCCACCCGCACGCCGCCGCACGCGCTGGAGGAGGCGAGCGGCTGATCAGGCGAGGCTGGCCGCGCGTATCGCCGAGGCGAGGCGTCGGGCCGCGTCGGCGGCCATCGCCACCGGGCAGGTGGCGAAACCCATCACCAGCCCCGTCATTTCCGGCGTGCCGCTGTAGTAGGCGCTCAGCGGGGCGATCCCCAGGCCGCGCTCGCGTGCCGCCGCCACGATCCGGCCCTCGTGGCTGCCGCGCGCCAGTTGCACCACCAGGTGCAGCCCGCCGGGGGCGGCCAGCGGCGCCACCTGGATGCAGTGGCGGCGCAGCGCCTCCAGCAGCGCGGTGCGGCGGTGGGCATACTCGGTGCGCATCCGCCGGATGTGCGGCGACAGCAGCCCGCCGCGCATGAACCGCGCCAGCACGGCCTGCTGCAGGCTCGCCGGCCCCCGGTCGGTCAGTGCGCGCACCCGCACGAAGGCGGCGGTCAGCGGCGCGGGCACCACGGCGAAGCCCAGGCGCAGGGCTGGGGCCAGCGTCTTGCTGAAGGTGCCGCAATAGATCACCCGGCCGGTGGCGCCGTGCGCCGCGTCCAGCGAAGCCAGCGGCGGTAGCGGCTTGCCGCTCCAGCGGAACTCCGAGTCGCAATCGTCCTCCAGGATCCAGGCGCCGGCCTGCGCCGCCCAGTCCAGCAGCGCCAGCCGCCGCCCGATGGTCAGCGCGCCGCCGAGCGGGGTGGCGTGGGAGGGGGCGACCAGGGCCAGGCGCGCGGCCGGGGCGCGGCGAATGCCCTCGGCGACATCGAGCCCGTCGGCATCGCTCGGCACCGGCACCGGCACCGCGCCCGAGGCGATCAGCGCGCCGCGCCCGGCGATGTAGCCCGGCTCCTCCACCCAGGCTGGCTCGCCGGCATCCAGCACCAGGTCCGCGGCAACGCGCAGCGCCTGTTGCGTGCCGGTGGTCACCACGATCTGGCCGGGATCGGCGATCAGTCCGCGTGTGGCGGCCAAGTGGGCGGCGATCTCGATGCGCAGGTCCGGCACGCCCTGCGGGTCGGGATAGCCGAGGTATTGCAGCGGGAGCGCGCGGAAGGCGCGGGCCGTCTCGCGCGCCCAGGCGGCGGTGGGAAACAGGTCGTTGGCCGGCACGCCGGGCGCCAGCAGCGTGATCTCGGGCCTGCCGGAGGGGGCGGCATGCATCGGTGTCGCCGCGATGGAAGCCCCGCGCCGCGACAGCACCCCCACCCCCGCCGCTGCCGCCCGCCCCGGCGCGGGCGCCGCATCGGGCAGGTCGGTCGCCACGTACGTACCGCTGCCCATTCGCGCCCGTACGTATCCCTCGGCCGCGAGGCGCTCATAGGCCAGCACCACGGTCTGCCGCGCGACCCCAAGCTCCTCCGCCAAATGCCGCGTCGCCGGCAACCGCGCCCCCGGTGCCAAGGTTCCGCTCAAGATCCCCGTCCGCAGCCGCTCGAACACCGCGGTCTGGCGCGACTGGTCTAAAGGGGTGGCGGGGGATTGGCTGTACATTGCAGACCAATCCTAGCCTATGGAAAAATCGCACTTCAACATGAATGGAGACGAGCCGTGTATCTGCGCCCTGCCTTTGCCGAGACGGACCTGGAACGGATCGCCGGGTTGATCGCGGCGCATTCGTTCGGGGTGCTGGTGACGGTGGGGGAGGGGGGGATGAGCGCCTCCCACATTCCCTTCCTGGTGGAGCGCGACGGCGACACGTTGGTGCTGGAGGGGCATCTGGGGCGGGCGAACCCGCAATGCGCGCAGTTGGATGGCGGGGCGGGGCTGGCGGTGTTCGGGGGGCCGCATGCCTATGTGTCGCCGAGCTGGTATGCCACGCAGCCGGCGGTGCCGACCTGGGATTATGCGGCAGCGCACCTGCATGGGACGCTGGAGGTGGTCGACGCGCCGGCGGCGGTGCATGACATGCTGCGGCGGCTGTCGGCGCATGACCCGGCATTCGACCTCGACGCGCTGGACGCCGGGTTCCGGGACGGGATGGTGAAGGGGATCCGGGCGTTCCGGCTGCGGGCCACGCGCATCGAGGCGCAGTGGAAGATGAGCCAGAATCGCAGCGCGGCCGACCGCCACGGCGTCATCGCCGGGCTGCGGGCCGCAAACGAGCATGCTGCCGCCGACCTGGTGGCGGCGACGTTGCCCGACGGTTCATAGGCGGAAGAAGGCGGACGCGGGAGCTTGCGCTCCCGCGGTCGGTCAGAAGCCTTCGCGCTCCAGGCGCTTGCGCTCCATCTTGCGGGCGCGGCGGACGGCCTCGGCCGCCTCTCGGGCGCGGCGCTCGGACGGCTTCTCGAAATGGCGGCGCAGCTTCATCTCGCGAAAGATCCCTTCGCGCTGCATTTTCTTCTTGAGCGCCTTCAGCGCCTGGTCGACGTTGTTGTCGCGGACGAGAACCTGCACTTGGCCGCCTGCTCCTTGACTCGCGCCGCCCGGCCGATCCGGGCGACAAAAAAGGCCCGGAGGCAGTGGCCTGCCCGGGAAGCTGGGGGCTATATCACGCAGGGACGGGCTGGCAAACGCTTTTCGCCTCCCATCTCCACAACCCGGCGAAGGACTGAACGCATGGCCATCCTGAAGATCGCCCGCATGGGCCACCCGGTGCTGCTGCAGAAGGCGCTTCCGGTCTCCGATCCGACGGCGCCGGAGATCCGTCGCCTGGTGCAGGACATGATCGAGACCATGGAGGATGCCAGCGGCGCGGGGCTCGCCGCCCCCCAGGTGCATGTGCCGCTGCGGCTGTTCGTGTTCCGCGTGAACCCTGACCGCGCGAGCGGCGATCCGGCGGATACCGCGGTGCTGCCGAACGCGGTGGTGATCAACCCGGAGGTGGAGCTGCTCGGCGAGGATGTGCGCCTGCGCTGGGAGGGGTGCCTGTCGATCCCCGGGCTGCGCGCCGCAGTGCCGCGCAGCTGGCGCATCCGCTATCGCGGTGTGGACACCGAGGGTAAGCCGGTCGGGGGCGAGGTGACCGGATTTCATGCCGGCGTGGTGCAGCACGAGTTCGACCATCTGGATGGGGTTCTCTACCCGATGCGGATGCGGGATTTCTCCCTGTTCGGCTTCAACGAGGAATTGGCGCGGGTGGCGGCCCAGCAGGCGGCTGCCGCGCAGGTGCGGGCATGAGGGCGGCACCGGAGCGTTCGCCGGAGCGCGATGCCGCGCTGCTGCGGGCCTTGGCGCATGTGCCGGTGATGGGCTGGGGGTGGCCGGCCTTGGCCGCGGCCTTGCGTGGCGACGGGATGACGGCCGAGGCGGCGCGGCTGGAGGCGGAGTTGCTGTTCCCGGGCGCGGCGGCGGACATGGTGGAGGCGTTCATCGACCTTGCCGACCGCGAGATGGCAGGGATCGCCGCCGAGCCCGGGTTCGCGGAACTGCGCACCACAGGGCGGGTGCGCCGGCTGGTGCTGGGGCGGCTGGAGGGGCTGGTGCCGCATCGCGAGGCGGTGCGGCGGTCGCTGGCGGTGCTGGCGCTGCCGCGCAATGCCCGCATCGCCGCCGGGTCGCTGGCGCGCACGGCGGACGAGATCTGGCATCTGGCCGGCGACACGGCGGCGGATTTCAGCTGGTACACCAAGCGCGCGCTGCTCGCCGGGGTCTATACGGCGACCCTGCTGTATTGGCTGCGCGACGACGGCGACGACATGGCGGCGACCGCAGCCTTCCTCGACCGGCGGCTGGCCGGGGTGGGGCGGATCGGCAAGCTGCGCGGCCAGGTGGAGAGCCGGCTGGGCGCGCTGCGGGAGCGGATGCGCCCCGCGGCCTGACTTTGAGACCGGCGTGAGGCTCTGGCGGCCCGACGCTCAAGCGCGTGGCGCGGTCCATTCCGTGACGTGGTCGGCCAAGGCGGGCCGGGGCGGCGGGGGCGGCAGCGCGTCCTCGCGGGTGCCGACATAGAGGAAGCCGGCCAGGCGGTGCGGCGGGGGGAAGCCGAGGGCGGTTGCGACGGCGGGGTCGAAGGCGTTGGCGCCGGTGACCCAGATGCCCGCGAAGCCCTGGGCGTGGACGGCGTTCAGCAGGTTCATCGCCGCAGCGCCGGCGGAAAGCATCTGCTCGACCTCCGGGATGCGGTGGTCCGGGCGCAGGCGGACGCCGAGGGCGATGATCAGCGGCACGCCCCGGATGCGCCGGTCCATGCGGTCGGCCTGTTCTTGGGTGGCGGCCGGGTCGCGGGCGCGCAGGGCGGCGACGGCGAAGGCGGCGTAGCGGGCGCGGGCCTCGCCGCGGATCAGCACGAAATGCCAGGGGCGCAGCCGGCCGTGGTCGGGGGCGCGGAGCCCGGCTTCGAGAATCGTGTCCAGCACGGCGCCGGCCGGGGCGGGCTCGCGCAATTGTCCGACCGAGGCGCGGGTTAGCAGGGCCTCAAGGGCGGCAGGGATCGGGGGGGCGGCGATCGAGTCGGGCATGGGGTGACCTTGCGCAAGGAGGTGATCAGCATTTGATGCGAATGAGTGGCGATTGCAAGGGTTTGAGATGGCCTGGCGGGATCGCTTTTGCCTGAAAAATGTGCATTTCGGGCGCTGCCATCCTTGCCTTGACCTGGGTCATTCCCCACCTGGGAGCGAGAGCATAGCGTCGGCGTTGCCTCCGGAAGGGGCGCCGGCGCGGGTGGCCCGAGGTCGGGCGCCCGTGGTTGGGATTGTCGCCTGAAGAGGGACAAGGACACACATGGACATCGAGAAATTTACCGATCGCGCACGCGGTTTCCTGCAGGCGGCGAGCACCATCGCCATCCGCGAATTCCATCAGCAACTGGCGCCGGAACACCTGCTGAAGGCATTGCTGGACGATGAGGAGGGGGCGGCCGCGGGTCTGATCCGGGCGGCCGGCGGCGATGACAAGGCCGCGCGGGCGGCCGTGGAGGCGGAACTCGGCAAACTGCCCAAGGTTCAGGGTGGCGGGGCTGGCCAGCCGCAGATCACGCCGACCCTGGTGCGCGTGCTCGACGCAGCCCAGCAGGCCGCGCAGAAGGCGGGCGACGAGTATGTCGCGCAGGACCGGTTGCTGGTCGCGCTGGCGGCGAGCGACACCCCGGCGGCCAAGGCGTTGCGCGCCGCGGGTGCCACGCCGCAGGCGCTGGACAAGGCGGTGGCCGATATCCGCAAGGGTCGCAAGGTGGACAGCCAGAACGCCGAGTCGAACTTCGACGCGCTGAAGAAATATGCGCGGGATGTGACGGCCCTGGCGCGCGAGGGCAAGCTTGATCCGGTGATTGGGCGCGACGAGGAGATCCGCCGCGCGATCCAGGTTCTGGCGCGGCGGACCAAGAACAATCCGGTGCTGATCGGGGAGCCGGGCGTCGGCAAGACTGCGATCGTCGAGGGCCTGGCGCTGCGCATCGTCAATGGCGACGTGCCGGAGGCGTTGAAGAACAAGAAGCTGCTGGCGCTCGACCTCGGCGCCATGGTGGCCGGGTCGAAGTATCGCGGCGAGTTCGAGGAGCGGCTGAAGGCGGTGCTGAAGGAGATCGAGTCCGCGGAGGGCGAGATCATCCTGTTCATCGATGAGATGCATACACTGGTCGGAGCCGGCAAGGCGGATGGGGCAATGGATGCCTCCAACCTGATCAAGCCCGAGTTGGCGCGCGGGGCGCTGCACTGCGTGGGAGCGACGACGCTCGCCGAGTATCGCAAGCACGTGGAGAAGGACGCGGCGCTGGCGCGGCGGTTCCAGCCGGTGTTCGTCGGCGAGCCGTCGGTCGAGGACACGATCTCGATCCTGCGCGGGATCAAGGAGAAATACGAGCTGCATCATGGGGTTCGCATCACCGATGGTGCCCTGGTGGCGGCCGCGACGCTGTCCAACCGTTACATCACCGACCGGTTCCTGCCGGACAAGGCGATCGACCTGATGGACGAGGCGGCCAGCCGGCTGCGCATGCAGGTGGACAGCAAGCCGGAGGAACTGGACGAGCTGGACCGGCGGCTGATGCAGCTCAAGATCGA
Organism: Asaia bogorensis; assembly: GCA_945897825.1. Taxonomy (GTDB): domain Bacteria; phylum Pseudomonadota; class Alphaproteobacteria; order Acetobacterales; family Acetobacteraceae; genus CAMDGX01. The sequence goes on from CAMDGX010000031.1 coordinate 42,890, forward strand.
GCGCGAGGCGCTGAAGCGGGAGACCGATCCGGCGAGCCGCGACCGACTGGGCAAGCTGGAGCAGGAATTGGCGGGGCTGCAGGAGAAATCCGACGCCATGTCCGCTGCATGGAAGGCCGAGAAGGAGAAGCTGGCGGGCGGGCAGAAGCTGAAGGAGCGGCTGGAGGCGGCGCGCAGCGAGGTGGAGGTGGCCCAGCGCCGCGGTGATCTGGCCCGGGCGTCGCAACTGCTCTACGGCGAGATCCCCGACCTGGAGAAGCAGATCGCGACGAACCAGGATGGCGGGCGCCTGGTGAACGAGAGCGTGACGGAGGAGGGCATTGCCGCCATCGTCTCGCGCTGGACCGGGGTGCCGGTGGACAAGATGCTGGAGGGTGAGCGGGCCAAGCTGCTCCGCATGGAGGACGAGCTGCGCAAGCGGGTCGTCGGGCAGGAGGATGCGCTGAAGGCGGTATCCGATGCCGTGCGGCGGGCACGGGCGGGCTTGCAGGACCCAAACCGGCCGATCGGCAGCTTCCTGTTCCTGGGGCCGACCGGCGTGGGCAAGACCGAGCTGACCAAGGCGCTGGCCGCGTTCCTGTTCGATGACGACCGGGCGATGGTACGCATCGACATGAGCGAGTTCATGGAGAAGCACGCAGTCAGCCGCCTGATCGGGGCGCCGCCGGGCTATGTAGGCTACGACGAAGGGGGCGTGCTGACCGAGGCGGTGCGGCGCCGGCCGTACCAGGTGATCCTGTTCGACGAGGTGGAGAAGGCGCACGAGGACGTGTTCAACGTGCTGCTGCAGGTGCTCGACGACGGGCGGCTGACGGACGGGCAGGGGCGAACGGTGGACTTCAAGAACACCATCATCGTGCTGACCAGCAACCTCGGCAGCGAGATCCTGGCCGCCCAGCCGGACGGGGCCGACCTGTCGATGGCCTACAAGGGGGTGATGGACATCGTGCGCGGGCATTTCCGGCCGGAGTTCCTCAACCGACTGGACGAGACGGTGCTGTTCCGGCGGCTGCAGCGCAGCGACATGGCGGCGATCGTGGACATCCAGCTGATGCGGCTGCGGCAGTTGCTGGCGGATCGGAAGATCATGTTGGAGCTGGACCGCACCGCGATGGATTGGCTCGCCAACGAGGGCTACGACCCCGTGTATGGCGCGCGGCCTCTCAAGCGGGTGATCCAGCGCAGCCTGCAGAACCCGCTGGCTGGCGCCATCCTGGAAGGGCGCGTGAAGGACGGCGAGACGGTGCGGGTGACCGTGGGGCTCGATGGGCTGGAGATCGGCGAAGGCATGGCCGAGGCGGCCTGATGCTTGCGGCCCGGCGTCCGCCGCGATGTAGGGCGGAGCGCCGGGCTCAGGCCCCTTCCGGGGGCGGTGTCGTCGCGCCGTCGCCGAGGGGGCGGGTCATGAGCACGGAGTCCACCCACTGCCCGTGCTTCCAGCCGACATTGGGCAGCTTGCCTGCCGGTTGGAAGCCGCAGGCCGAATGCAATCCGATGCTCGCGGCATTGGCGCTGTCCCCGATGACCGCAACCATCAGGCGGAAGCCCTGATCCGTGCAGCGCGCCAGCAACTCCAGGAGCAGGGCGCGGCCCACGCCCCGGCCCTTGGCCTCCGGCGCCACGTAGATCGAGTTCTCCACGGCGAAGCGATAGGCCCTGCGGGGTCGATAGGCGCTGACATAAGCGTAGCCCAGCACGCTGCCGTCCTGATCGGCGGCGGCAATGTAGGGATACCCGCTCGAGAGCACCGCATCGCGCCGGCGCGCTATCTCGGCTTCATCCGGGGCATCGTATTCGAAACTGGCCAGGCCGGTGCGCACGGCATGGCCGTAGATCGCGGCAATGGTGGGAATGTCGCCAGGCTGGCTGTCGCGGATGATCAGGCTCATCGGGTGATGGTGCCGCGTCGCCACAACTGGGACAAGGGAACGCATGGACCGACGGAATGGCTCATGCGTTTGGCGCATAGCTCAAGTTCGATAGACGTTCTAGCCGTATGCGGAAGCGGCATGCTCGTGGGGAATCTGGAACTCTCCAGTCTCTGACAGGGAGTTTCGGCCGCCGCACCATGGCGCGGCGGCATGGAACTCCGTTTGACACGTTGGAGGGGC
>CAMDGX010000032.1 GCA_945897825.1 Asaia bogorensis
CCGCCAGCCGAAGCCACGCAGGCGCCGCAGCGTGTCGCCGAGCCGCGCGCGCCCGCCCCCGTCGCGGTCCCCCTCCCGCCCCGGCCGGAGCCCCCGGCCCAGGTCGCCGGCGCCGTCGCCATGCTCGCCCGCCAGGGCGACGGCAATCACCGCCTGACGCTGCGGCTCGATCCCGGCGAACTCGGCCGGATCGAGGTGGTGATCGACCGCTCCGCCCAAGGCCCGGCCCAGGTGACGCTGACCGTCGAGCGGCCAGAGACGCTGCTGCGCCTGGTGCGCGACCAGGACCAGCTGGCCCGCGCGCTCGACCATGCGGGCCTGGCGCCGCAGGAACGCACCGTGCGCTTCCAGCTTGCCGAGCCCGCGCCCACGGCCGAGGCGCCCGCGGGCGGCGACGCGGACGCGCAGCGCCAGGAAACGGCACGGCCAGAGACGGCGCGCCAGGACCCCAACCGCCAGGAGGCGGGGCGTCAGGAGACGGGGCGTCCGCCGGGTGCCATGGCAGACAGCAACGGCTCCGCCTTGTCGCAGCGCCAGGACAGCGCGCCCGACGGCCGCGGCCGCCAGGCGCCCGACGGCGGCGGCGCGCACTACACCCAAGCCGGGGCGGAGCCGCAGCCTGCGCCCACCCCTCTGCCGCCGCGGGCCCAGCGCCTGCGCGGCCTCGACATCACCGCCTGATCCTCGCGCAGGAGATCGCCATGGCCATCGCTCCCACCCAAGCCGTCACCCAGGCCGCAAGCGCCCCCAGCGCGAACGCGCTCAGCACGCTGTCCGGCAACTTCCAGACCTTCCTGACACTGCTGATGACGCAGTTGCAGAACCAGGACCCGACCAACCCGCTGGACACCAACGAGTTCACCAGCCAGCTCGTGCAGTTCGCCAGCGTCGAGCAGCAGATCGCCACCAACCGCAGCCTCGGCCAGCTGATCGACCTGACGCAAAGCGGCCAGGTGCTGCAATCCTCCGCCATGGTCGGCCGCCAGGTGGAAGTCGCCTCGGATCGCCTGTCGCTGCAGGACGGCACCGCCACAGTGAAGTTCACCGCCGCCACCGACGCCCCCGTCACCGTGGTCATCACCAACAGCGCCGGCGCCAAGGTGTCCGAGACGCTGGTGCAAGCCAGCACCGGCAGCAACCAATGGACCTGGGACGGCCGCAACAGCAACGGCGCCCAGCTGCGCGACGGCGCCTACGGCGTAGTGGTGATCGGCACCAACGCCGACGGCAGCGCCAAGGCCCTGCCCTTCACCGTGCTCGGCACCGCCACCGGCGTGGAGCAGAAAGACAACGCCATCAAGCTGCAGATGGGCGGGCTGACGGTCGATTTCGACAAGGTGAAGTCGGTGGCGCCGGTCAGCACAAAGTAAGGAAGGATCTTCTTTTTCTGAAGAAAAAGAAGCAAAAAGACTTTTTCCCATCAGGCCCGGCGGCGGCCACCGCCGAGCCTAAATGGACGAAAGTTTTTTGGTTCTTTTTTCCAAAAAAGAACGTGCTTCCTATTCTCGCACAAACCGCAAAACCCGCGACCGGTTCACCAGCAGCCTTACCCCCGCGCTGGTGAAATGCAAACACGCCCGCTGCTTCCACGGCCCGTCCTGCCGCTCCACCAGCGCCATGTCGCTGGCGATCGGCAGCAGGTCCAGCGTGCGGCGCATCGGCCCGGCCCCGCCGGTCAGCGTGGCGCGGCTGCCGTCCACCGCGATCGTGAACCGCCCGCCCTGCCCCGGGCACACCCACTCCCCCGCCCATTCCGCCCGCACCCCCGCCCCCGTCGCCGGCCGGAAGCGCCGCGGCGCCAGCCCCACCGTGCCGACCAGCGCCCCGCCCTCGGCCCGCAGCCGCACCGGCATCTCGACGGCCCGGCTCACCGCGTCGTCCCCATCGCGGAACAGCGTTGCCTGCGCGTCCAGATAGGTCAGCACCCCGTCCTTGTGCTCGATCCAGTAGGGCGCGTCCTCGGCGATGAACCGCCCCTCGGGCAGCATCCCATAGGCGCGCGCCGGCTCCGGCGTGCCGGTCAGCGCCGACAGCACGGTCAGGCACAGCGCCATCGGGTCGATCTCCTCCCGGTTGGCCAGCAGCACCACGCCCACGCCGAGCTTCGGCGCGATCAGGAAATGGTTCTTGTAGCCCGGCAGCGACCCGCCATGGCCGATCAGCTCATGCCCGCCCAACGGCGCGCGCGCCAGGCCGAGGCCATACCCCGTCACCGTCCCGTCCACCAACCGCCGCGGCGCCGACAACTGCGCCAGCAACCCCGCCGCCGGCCCGCGCCCGACCATCAGCGCATGTGCCCAGCTCGCAAGGTCGCGCGCCGTGCCGGTGATCCCGCCCGACGCCGAGAAATGCAGCCCGTACCGCCCGCGCCGCCACCCCTGCGGCGATTTCCAGTAACCGGTCGCCAAATTCGCCACCGGCTCCGCCTCGTCCTCCGGCAGGTGCATCGTCAGCCCCAGCGGCCGAAAGAACGTCTCGCGCAGCGCCGCGCCATAATCGACGCCCTTCGCCTCCAGCGCCGCCTGCACCATGCGGTAGCCGGAATTGGTGTACGACACCTCCGTCCCCGGCGCGTAGTTCAGCGCATCGATGCCCGTCACGAACCGCCGCAGCGCGTGCCGGTCCATATGCGCCGACGACGAATTCCCCAGCAGCCACGAGGTCGGCGCCGCATCGGCAAGCCCGCTGGTCATGTCCAGCGCCTGCCCCACGGTCAACGCCCCCTGTACCGCCCCCGCCTCGATATGCTGGCCCAGCCGGTCCTCGAACCCGATCCGCCCATCCAGCGCCAGCAGCCCGCTCAGGAAATGCTTGCTGATCGAGGCATACCGCATCGCCGTGTCGGGCCCGAACCGCAACCCATGCTCGATACTGGCAAACCCGCCGCACGAAGCCGCGCGCAGCCCGCCCGCGTCGAACAACAGGATCGCCCCGCCCGGACCACCCTCATCGCCCCAACCGCCCGCAACCCGCTCCGCCGCCGCGATGCCCGCCGACCAGTCCATGCGCCTCTCTCCCCGAAACCGACCGGATCATGCGCGGGGAGGGAGGGACAGGCAAGGAAGCGGTTCTTTTTTGGAAAAAAGAACCAAAAAACTTTTAACACTTTGCACCCGGTAAACAGGTCGGCCGCGGCGCAAATGGATGAAAAGTCTTTTTGCTTCTTTTTCTTCAGAAAAAGAAGAATTTTGCTTGCCTTCCCTCACCCCAGATTCCGGGGCTGGACAAGCCCCCGCCACCCCCGCCACATCCGCCCCGCAGCAGGAGAGGTCCAGCGATGACGGCAACGGTCCTGGCGGTGGCGCGCAACTCTCGCCATCGCTTCAGCAAGCCCACCTGCGACGAGATCGCCCTGCTCGAAGGCCTCGGCGTGGAGGGCGACGCCCATGCCGGCGTCACCGTCCGCCACCGCTCCCGCGTCGCGCGCAACCCCGCCGCCCCCAACCTGCGCCAGGTGCACCTGATGCATTCAGAACTGTTCGCCGAACTCGCGCCCCAGGGCTTCGCCCTCTCCCCAGGCGACATGGGCGAGAACATCACCACCTCCGGCATCGACCTGCTGGCCCTGCCCGTCGGCACCATCCTGCGTCTTGGCGACCACGCCGAAATCGCGATCACCGGCCTGCGCAACCCCTGCCTTCAGCTCGACCGCTTCGCCCCCGGCCTCATGGCCGCAACCCTCGGCCGCGACGCCGATGGCGGCCTGGTGCGCAAGGCCGGGATCATGGCGACAGTCCGCCGCGGCGGCACAGTGCGGCCCGGCGATGCGATCGCGATGATCTTGCCACCGTTGCCGCACCGGTATCTCGGCCCAGTTTAGTGTCCGTCACCACCGCCACGGCCCAGGCCGCCGATGCCCGCCGCCTGCTGGCCGGCATCGGCATCACCATGCTCGGGGTGTTCGTCTTCTCGCTGAGCAATGCGCTCGCGAAATGGCTCACTGGCGGCTACCCGGTCGGCGAGATCCTGTTCGCGCGCAGCGTCGTGGTGCTGCTGATCCTGGCCTTCTTCATCACCCGCGACGACATCCGCGCCCTCCGCGCCGGCGGCCGGCCATGGCTGCATTTCTGGCGGGCGACGCTCTCCGCCGTCGAGGTGGTGTGCTTCTACTGGGCCATCGTCGTGCTGCCGCTGGCCGGCGGCACGACGATCTACCTCGCCGCCCCGATCTACGTCACCGCCATGTCGGCGATCTTCCTGCGCGAGGATGTCGGCTGGCGCCGCTGGCTCGCCGTGCTGGCCGGGTTCGGCGGCGTCGTCGTCGCGCTGCAACCCTCGGGCATGTCCTTCGGCATCCACGCCGCGGTCTCGGTGGCCGGCAGCGTGATGTATGCCGCCTCCCTGGTCATCACCCGCCGCCTGCGCGGCACGCCCACCACCCTGCTGGTCACCACCCAGGTCGTCCCCCTGCTGCTCATCACCGCCGCCTCCGCCTGGCCGCTCGCCGAACCCACCAGCCTGGTCGGCGGATGGATCATGCCCGGCTGGCGCGACGGCGCGATCCTGGTTCTCGTCGGCGTGCTGTCGATGGTCGGCTACCTCTGCATCAACCGCGGCCTGCAGATGGCGCCGGCCTCCGTCATCACCCCGTTCAACTACGCCAGCATCGTCTGGGCCTCGATCCTCGGCTACGTCGTGTTCCACGAGATCCCCACCCAGGCCATGCTGGCAGGTGCGGCCATCATCGTCGCCGCGGGGCTCTACATCGTGCTGCGCGAGCACGTGCGCGGCGCGGGAAAATAGGGTCGCCTTCCTTTCCGCCGCCGGCCGCTGCTACGCTGCCCCGGCACGAGGGGAAACGACATGCGGCAGTTGCAGATCGGCGACGTCACGATCACCAGCATCATCGAGCGCGACGGACCGTGGCGGAAGCCCGAGACGATGTTCCCCGCCTACGACCCCGCCATCGCCGCCCAACACTTCAAGACCATGGAGCCGGAGGTGTTCGACCACGCCACCGGCCGCATGGTCATCACCTACCAGACCTTCGTGGTGCGCACGCCGAAGCACACCATCCTGGTCGATACCTGCACCGGCGAGGACAAGGGCTACCCCGCGCCGATGGATTTCGACAAGACGCCGTGGCTCGACGGCTTCAAGGCCGCCGGCCTGCATTTCGACAAGATCGACTACGTGTTCTGCACCCACCTGCACATCGACCATTGCGGCTGGAACACCGTGCTGCGCAACGGCCGCTGGGTCCCCACCTTCCCGAACGCCAAATACGTCTTCCACAAGCGCGAATACGACTACTGGGAAGCCGCGACCAAGCGCGGCGACAACCCGCCCGGCCAGGTCTGGAACATGAACTGCCTGCCCATCGTCGAAGCCGGCCAGGCCCTGCTGGTCGACGACGACTACGCGCTCGACGACACCATCACGCTGACGCCCACCCCCGGCCATTCGCCCTGCCATTGCTGCGTGAACATCTTCTCCAAGGGCCAGCGCGCGGTGGTCACCGGCGACATGATGCACCACGCCCTGCAATGCCGCGAACCCGAGTGGTCCACCGTGTTCGACATCGACGCCAAGCAGGCCGCCCAATCCCGCCGCAGCTTCCTCGGCTCGGTCGCCGACACCGACACGCTGATCCTGCCGATCCACTTCCCCACCCCGACCGTCGGCCGCATCAAGGGCGACGGCGACCGGTTCGACTGGCGTTACGTGAGGTAGCGTGCGATCGGCGCAGGCCGTAGGACCGGAGCCGTGAATCGCACGCTCAAACAAAGAGGCGTTCCATGAGCCGCCATGTCGTCGCCGCCGCCGCCGAGGTGCCGCCCGGCGGGCGCAAGCTGGTGATGGTGCGCGGCCGGCCCATCGCGGTGTTCAACCTCGGCGGCGCGTATTTCGGCCTGCTCAACCGCTGCCCGCACCAGGGCGGCAGCCTGTGCGAAGGCCTCATCACCCACGCCGTCACCGCCGACCGCCCCGGCGAATACAAGCTGTCGCGCGCCGGCGAGATCATCCGCTGCCCCTGGCACGGCTGGGAGTTCGACATCCGCACCGGGCAATCGTGGTGCGAGCCGGACCGCATCGCCACCCGGCAATACCCCGTCTCCGTCGCCCCCGGCGCCGACCTGGTGAAGGGCCCGTACGTTGCCGAGACGATCCCTGTCTCGGTCGAGGCGGACTACATCGTCGTGGAGATGTGACCATGTCCGCCGAGCGCATCGACTGCGACATCCACCCCGGCATCCCCTCGGTGAAGGCGCTGCTGCCCTACATGGACGCCTACTGGGCCGACGCCTTCGTCCAGCGCGGCATGGACGGGTTCGACCTCGCGAGCTACCCGCCCGGCTCCCCCATCGCCTGCCGGCCAGACTGGCGGCGCCCCGGGCAGAAGCCGGGCACCGACCTCGCGCAACTGCAATCCGCCGCGCTGGATGCCTTCGCCACCCGCTTCGCCATCTGCAACCCGCTCTACGGCGGCACGGTCGCGGTCAGCGAAACGATGGGGGCCGCGATCTGCGCCGCGCTGAACGACTGGATCGCCGCCGAATGGCTCGCGCGCGACGCCCGCCTGCGCGCCTCCATCGTCGTCCCCGCCCAGGCCCCGCACCTCGCCGCCGAGGAGATCGACCGCAAGGCCCCGGACCGCCGCTTCGTCCAGGTCCTGCTGCCCGCCGGCGCCGAGATGCTCTACGGCAAGTCCTACTACTGGCCGATCTTCGAGGCCGCCCAGCGCCACGGCCTCCCCGTCGGCATCCATGCCGGGCTGATGTATCGCCACGCCCCGACCTCGAACGGCTGGCCCAGCTTCCACCTGCACGACTACGTCGCGGGATCGCAGGTGTTCGAGGACCAGCTGCTCTCCCTCATCAGCGAGGGCACCTTCCTGCGCTACCCCGGCCTGCGCGTCGTGCTGCTCGAATCCGGCGTCACCTGGCTGCCGGGCTTCATCTGGCGCGCCATCAAGACCTGGCGCGGCGTGCGCGCCGAAGTGCCCTGGGTGAAGCGCTCCCCCGCCGCCTACATCCGCGAACACGTCCGCCTGACCATGCAGCCCTTCGACGCGCCGGACGACCCGGCCATCGTCGCCCAACTGCTCGACGAGATCGGCAGCGACGAGATGCTGCTCTACGCCACCGACTGGCCGCACTGGCAGTTCGACGGCGAGCGCGCCGTTCCGCCTGGATTTTCGCCCGCGCTCCTGCGCAGGATCACCGTCGACAACCCGCTGGCCACCTACCCCAGGCTGCAGGAGAGCATCGCATGAGCGAAGTCCTCGAACGCCGCACCGACGCCACCGCCAAGCTGCGCATCATCGACAGCGACATCCACCCCTCGCTGCGCGCCGAGTCCGACCTCAATCCCTGGCTGTCGGAACGCTGGAAGAAGCACATCGCCGAATACGGCAAGCTCGGCCACCAGCCCTACGCCGGGCGCAACACCTACCCGCGCTTCATGCCCAACACCGCGCGCCGCGACGCCTGGCCCCCCGGCGGCGCCCCCCCGGGCAGCGACCTCGCCTTCATGCGCGCCCAGCTGCTCGACCTCTACGACATCGAGCACGGCATCCTCGAGCCCCTGTTCCCCGGCAACCTGCTGCGCAACCTGGAACTCTCCGCCGCCGTCTGCTCCGCCATCAACGACTGGCAGGTCGCCGCCTTCACCAGCCAGGAATCCCGCCTGCGCGCTTCCATCCAGATCCCCTTCGAGGACGCGCGCGCCTCCGTCGCCGAGATCGACAAGCGCGTCCGCCAACGCGACTTCGCCCAGATCCAGCTCACCTCCCGCAGCACCGAACCGCTCGGCCGCCCGAAATACTGGCCGATCTTCGAGGCCGCCGCCCACCACAACCTCCCCATCGGCCTGCACATCGGCGGCGAGGCCGGCTTCGCCCCCACCGCCTCCGGCTGGCCCAGCTTCTACGTGGAAGACCACCACGGCCTCACCCACTCCATGCAGTGCCAGGCCACCTCCCTGGTGCTGGAAGGCGTGTTCGAACGCTTCCCCACCCTCAAGGTCATCATGATCGAGGGCGGCTGGTCCTGGCTCCCCATCCTCGGCTGGCGGCTCGATGCCCACTGGCGCAAGATGCAGTCTGAGGTGCCACACCTGAAAATGCCGCCCAGCGCCTACATAAAGCGCAACCTCTGGGTCTCCACCCAACCCATGGAGGAACCCGAACGCCCCGAAGACCTCCGCCGCACCATCGACTGGATCGGCTGGGACCGCATCCTGTTCGCCACCGACTACCCGCACTGGGACTTCGACGACCCGCGCCACGCATTCCCCTGCGCCCTGAGCGAGGCGGAAAAGCGGATGATCTTCCGCACCAACGCGGAGGCGATCTACAAGCTTGATTGAAGAAAAGAATCTTCTTTTTTCTGAAGAAAAAAGAAGCAAAAAAGACTTTCATCCATTTGCACCGTGCCCAGCCGATCCATCACGGCGCAAATGGATAGAAAGTTTTTTGGTTCTTTTTTTCAAAAAAGAACGTCCTTCCTGAAGAACACTCTCTCGAACCCCCCCTGCTCCCCCCGCCCCGTCTCCACCCACCCGGTGCGGGCGTACAGCGCGATGTTCTCCGTCATCGTCTGGTGCGTATAGAGCCGCATCTCCCGAAACCCCCGCCGCCGCGCCTCCTCCCCCGCGAAGGTGATCAGCGCGCGCCCCAGCCCCCGCCCCTGCGCCGCCGGGTCCACCGCCACGTTGTCCAGCAACAAATGGTCCGGCTCGGCGAGCAACACCACCAGCCCCGCCACCGGCGCGCCGGCCACCCACACGCACTGCGCGCGGATCAGCGCGGCATAGTCGTCCAGCATCGGCCCCGGCTTCTTGCCGATGCGCGCGATGTACATCGTGTAGGCATCGCGCACGATGCGCTCCACCGCCGGCAGGTCGGCGGCATCCGCCGGGCGAATGGACACCTGTTCGTTCGTCGCCATGCGTCGCTCCCTCCTGCCCCGCCCCCCCACCCTACCGCGCCAGCCCGCCCCGCGGTAGGATGGCCCGTTGCGAACGGAGACCGTGTTGCCCCCCATGTCCGGCGGGTCCGCTGCCCCAGTGGCCCACCCACACGACGCCCCGGCCCCCGATGGCGCCAGCCTGGTCGACAAGATCCCCCTGTCCGCGGCGGTCGTGCTGCTCCTCGGCTGCGGCGACGGGACGATCGGTGCCGCCTTCCGCCGCCGAAACCCGCGCAGCCGCGTGATCGGGATCGAGGCGAACCCCCACCTCGCCCACCGCGCCAGCACGGTCCTGGACGAAGTCTACTGCCTCGCGCCCGAGCCCGGCCCGCTGCCGCCGCTGCCACCTGCCGACTGCATCCTCCTCGACGCGCGGCTGGTCGCCGCGCTGGGCCGCCCGGCCGATCTCCTGGCCGAACTGGCGCGCCTGCTGGCCCCGGGCGGCCTCGTCGTGTTCTGCGCGCCAGCGGGCCCGGTGGAGGCCCAGCACCAACTGCTGCTCGATGCCGGGTTGCATGCGCTCGACGGCGAGGAGATGCCCTTGCCATCCGCGCCGGATGGCCCCGCGACGCAGATCGTCTGGCGCGCCGCCACGGGCGCCATCCCGCCATTGCGCGTCTTCTCCACCATGCTCCCCCCGGTCGGCGGCGTCAGCCAGGTCCGCGTGGTCGAGCCGCTGCGCGCCCTGGCCGGCGAGCCGGCGATCGCCACCGCCATCATCCACCGGCCGGAAGATGTGCCGGACACGCAGGGATCGCCCGGCATCTTCATCCTGCATCGCCCGGCCCTGCTCGGCGCGGACGGCCTCGCCACGGTCCGCTACCTGATCGCGCGCTCCTGGCTGGTGGTGTGCGAGTTCGACGACCACCCCTCCCAGATCGCCATCCTGCACCGCTCCGACGTGCACAATTTCGATGCCGTGCACGCCATCCAAACCTCCACCCCCACCCTCGCCGAGGTCCTGGCGCGCGAGAACCCGGAAGTCGCGGTGTTCCCCAACGCGCTGCACCACCTGCCGGAACCCGCCAACTTCACCGACCCCGACCGCATCACGATGCTGTTCGCCGCCCTGAACCGCGAGGATGACTGGCCCGGCCACATGGACGCGCTGAACACCGCGGCCGCCAAGGCCGGGGACGCGCTGCATTTCCAGGTGATCGCCGACCAGGCCTTCTTCGATGCGCTGGAAACCCCGCACAAAACCTTCACCCCGCTCTGCGACTACCCGACCTATCTCGAGATCCTGTCGCGCTGCGAGGTCTCGTTCATGCCGCTGCGCGACACGCTGTTCAACCGCTGCAAATCCGACCTCAAGTTCCTGGAAGCCGCCGCCCACCGCGCCGTGTCCCTCGCCTCGCCCACCGTCTACGCCGGCAGCATCCGCGACGGCGAGAACGGCCTGATCTTCACCAGCCCGCACGAACTCCACGACCGGCTGATGCGCCTGGCCACCCGGCGCGACGCCACCCGCGCCATGGCCGAAACCGCCCGGCGCGACGTGGCCGGGCACCGCATGCTCGCCTACCAGGTGCACGCGCGAACGCAGTGGTACCGCTCGCTGTGGTCACGTCGCGAAGCGCTGCACGCAGCCCTCCTGGCCCGGGTCCCGTCGCTCGCGGGGTGAGGCCGGGTCGCCGCGACGCTTGAAAGGAAGACCAGGGCTCTGCCCTGGACCCGCTGGGGCCGAGGGCCCCAGACCCCCATCACTTCAGGAGGCAAAAAATTCCGCGCACCCCCTTGCAACGCTAACATTGGATAGATATATTCACTCAACGCGACCCCCACAAACCAGCAAAGGCCCCCATGCCCCCGCATCCCTCCCCCCTGGCCGACTCGGTCGCCAAGCTGCGCGTCGCGACACTCGCGACCCCTGCGCACGCTTGGCTCCCGGAGGCGATCCATGCCCTGATCCTGGCATGCCTCGCCCGCATCTTCGGCCGCCTGGAGGAGATGATCCGCCTGTGGCAAGCCGGCCTGCTGCCGCCCCCCGCCCATCGCCCGAACACCGCCCGCCCTCGTCCCGCGCCGCGCGCAGCGCGCCAGGACTCGGACTCCGCCCATGCCTTCCCGGTCGCGCGCGGCGGGCGCAGCGCCGCAGGCAAGCGATCACATGGAGACGGCGAGACGAAGGGAAGCAACCCAGGCCCGACGGCCGTGCGCCTCGCTGTCTCTCCGTCTCCACGTGAAGAATCCTGCCGTCCGACCCGCGCGCCCGCAGGCGCGCCGCCTCCCCTCCCTCGATGCCTCCCACCACCCGACCGCACGGCGTCCGCCGCGCGAGGAAGTGCCCTTCCTGAAAAGCGCCCGTCCTGGCATGCGCACAAACGCGCCCTATTTATTCCGCTTTCGTATTGAATCCATTCAAACCCAGCCGTCCCTGGTTCCGCGCCGCTACCTGTTCCCCCCGGGAACCCACAGCACATCCCCGGCACCATTGCCGTTCAGCCGGCGGCCCAGGACGAACAGGTGGTCCGACACCCGGTTCAAGTAGCGGATCACCGCCGGGTTGACCTCCTCGACATGGGAGAGCGCCACCACGCGCCGCTCGGCGCGGCGCACCAGGGTCCGCGCGAGGTGGGCATGTGCCGCGCCCGCCGTGCCGCCCGGCAGCACGAAGCTGGACAGCGCCGGCAGCGACGCGTTCATCGCCGCGACCTCCGCCTCCAGCCGCAGCGACGGCGCGTCGGTCAGGCGCAGCCGCTCGCCCGCGCTACCCGGCACGCACAGGTCGGCGCCGACATCGAACAGGTCGTTCTGGATGCGCGCAAGCATCGCATCGGCCTCCGCATCGCCGGCGGCATGCAGCCGCAGCAGCCCCAGCGCCGCGTTGGCCTCGTCGACCTCGCCATAGGCCTCCACGCGCAGCGCGTCCTTCGGCACACGGCTGCCGTCGCCCAGCGAGGTTTCCCCGCCATCGCCGCCGCGGGTCACCACCCGGTCGATCTTCACCATCCGCCTGCCTCCATAAGGTTCGCTACATCAATCTGAATTCGATCTCGGTGTCGACAATATCCGGCACCGCCTTCCCGTCCCGCCGCGCCGGGGTGAAGCGCCAGGTCAGCGCCTGGTCCCGCGCCGCGCGGTCGAGGCTGGCCGAGCCGGAGGAGCGGGTAACAAGCACGTTCACCACCTGCCCGCTGCGATCGACAAACAGCTGCAGCCGCACCGTGCCGGATTCGAAACGTAGCGCAGCGTCGCGCGGGTAGGTCGGCATCCGGTTGCCGGTGTCCGACGTCGCGGCCCGGAAGCGGTTGTTCTCGGGATCGAGCAGATCGGCATGCGGCGGCTTGCCGGCATCGCCGAGGCGCACCGCCGCCGGCCCCCCGCTGCTGGGTGGCGGCAACAGAGGCGGCAGGGGCGCGGGCTCCGGCGGCGGGGGCTCCGGGAGAGGTGCGGGGGGTGGCGGTTCCGGTAGCGGCGGGGCGGTTTCGTCAGGTGCCTCCCGGGGCGGAGGCGCGGGCGGCAAGCGCTCCGGCGGCTCGGGCGGCGGAGGTTCGGGTGGCGGAGGTTCGGGTGGCGGAGGTTCGGGTGGCGGCGGCGGCGCGGGAATGGCGGGGGCGGGGCTGGCGTCGTCGTCATGCGTGGGGTGCTGCGCCACTCCGCCCTCGCCCAGCACCACGTCGATCGTGGCCGGCTCGGGAACGGACGGCAGGATGCGGCCAACCAGCCCAGGGCCGAACAGCAGCGCAAGCCAAGCGGCAGCGTGAAGCACCAGCGACAGCCCGCCCCACCGCGACAAGCGCCGCATCATGGTGGCAGCAGGCGGGGCGCCGGGTCGAGGCCGTACGGCAAGCCGAACGCGGCGGCCGCTGCCGGCAACGCGGCCTGGGGCAGGCCATCGGCAATGATGCGCCCGCCCGCCAGCACGACAAGGCGGGTGGCATGATGCAGCGCGAGCGACAGGTCGTGCAGCACCGCCACCACGCAGGCGCCATCGGCGACACGGGCGCGCAGCAGCGCCATGACCTCATGCGCCGCGGCGGGGTCGAGGTCGGCGGTCGGCTCGTCGAGCAGCAGCACCTCGGGCGTGCCGGCCAGCACGCGGGCCAGCATGGCGCGGCGCTGCTGGCCGCCGGACAGCCGGTCGATCCGCGTGTCGCGCAGTGCCACCAAGCCGCAGGCGGCGATGGCGGCATCGATGGCAGCCGGATCGGCGTCGCCGTGGGGAATGCGGCCGAGGGCGGCAATCTCGGCCACCGTCAGGCCCCAGGCGCAGCGCGCCCCCTGCGGCAGCCAAGCCAGAAGGCGCGGATCGGGCCGCCGCCCCCCCGGCAGCAGCCCGGCCAGCGCGCGCAGCAGCGTGGACTTCCCGGCACCGTTCGGGCCGACCAGGGCCACGAGCTCGCCGCCGCCGGCGCGGAACGGATCGCCGTGCAGCACGGTTCGCCCGCCCAGCCGCACCGGCGCGGACCACGCGATCATGCCGCCATCCTGCGGGCGATGCGCACCAGGAACGGCGCGCCGATCAGCGCAGTCAGCACCCCCAGCGGCGGCTCCTGCGAAAGCGGCACCACCAGCGGCGCGGCGCGGGCCACCAGGTCGGCGCCCAGCAGCAGCGCCGCCCCGCCCAGCGCCGAGGCGGCCAGCAGCGCCGAGGGCCGTTCCCCCAGCATCGGGCGCAGCAGATGCGGCACCACCAGCCCGACAAAGCCGATGCCGCCGCCGATCGCCGTCGCCGCCCCCACCACCAGCGCCACCCCCACGGCCGCCAGCGCCAGGGTGCGCGCCACCGGCACGCCCAGGCTCGCCGCCACCTCCTCGCCCAGCGCCAGCGCATCGAGCCCGCGCCCCAGCCGCAACAGGATGGCCCCGCCCAGCAGGATCGGCGGCGCGGCCAGCGCCACATGCAGCGGCGCGCGGTCGGCCAGCCCGCCCATCAGCCAGAAAATCGCCTCCGCCAGGGCATAGGGGTTGGGCGCGAACGCCAGCGCCAGCACCTGCAACGCCGAGGCCAGCGCCGACAACCCCACCCCCGCCAGGATCAGCGAGGTGGCCGAGGGCATCCGTCCCGCAAAGGCGAACAACACCCCGCACCCCAGCGCCGCGCCGGCCAGCCCCGCCAGCGGCAGGGCGGGCGCGAACAGCGCGCCGACCCCCCAGTAGAACGCCACCACCGCCCCCAGCCCCGCCGCCCCGCCGATGCCCAGCAGCGACGGGTCGGCCAGCGGGTTGCGCACCGCCCCTTGCAGCACCGCCCCCGCCAGGCCCAGCCCGCCGCCGATCAGCGCGGCCAGCAGGGCGCGCGGCAGACGCAGCTCCCACAGGATCACGCCGTCCGGCACGCCGAACCCTGCCCCGCCGACCAGCAGGGCCAGGCCCATCATGGCCGCGACCAGCAGGGCGAGCCCCCGCTTCATGGCGCCAGCAGCGCCACCGCCCGCGCCGTCCACGGCCCGCCGCAGACGGTCAGCGCCGCGGGCACCTCCCGCCTTGGGTGGCGCGCCAGCAGCGGATGGCCGAGGAACTCCGTGGCGCGCGAGGGCGTCGGCGGCGGCGGGGCGACCACCAGCAGCACCGACGGCATACGGGCCAGCGCCTCCAGGCTCATCGCCCGCCCGTCCGCCGCGTTGGTCAGCCCGGCCACGCGCAGCACCGCATCGCGCAGGCTGCTCGGCCCGGCGGTCAGCCCGCGCGGCTCGAGCGCGATGGCCCGGCCGCTGGCCTTCGGCCGATCCAGCCCGGCCTCCATCTCCGCCAACAATGCCTCGGCCCGGTCATCCGCGCCAAGCAGATTGCCCAGGCGGCGCGTGGTGGCGCGGATCCCGGCGAAGTCCACCGGCGGGTCGATCCGTTCCACCGGAACGCCCCGCCGCTCCAGCGCCGCCAGCGTGGCCCTGGCACCCCACGGCCCGGCGAGCACGAGGGTCGGGCGCAGGGCCAGCACCGCCTCGGCATCCGCGCGCACCACGGGCACACGGGCGGCCGCCTCGGTCATGACCGACAACGTCGGGTCGCGCGCCAGGAAACTGACGGCGGCGGCACGCGCCGGGGCGAGGGCCAGGAGATACTGGTCGGTGCAGAGGTTGAGCGAGACGATGCGGGCCGAGGCGGGGAACGCAACCAAGAAGAGAAGCAGGAAGGCCAGGGCGCCGCCCTGGACCCGCTGGGGCCTGAGGCCCCAGACCCCCATCATTTGAGGGTGCAGGGGGCTCGGCCCCCTGCCGGGTCCAGGGCAGGGCCCTGGCCTTGCTTTCCTGTTGCTTTTCACAGCACCAGCACGCCGCTGTGCTTGGCCTTGCCTTCGGGTTCGACATGGATGGTGATGACCAGGCCTTCCATCTCCGCCTTCAGCGCCGCCTCGATCCGGTCGCAGATTTCGTGCGCGTCGGCCACCGTCATCAGCGCCGGGACCACGAGGTGGAATTCCAGGAAGGTCAGCCGCCCGGCGTGGCGCATGCGCAGGTCGTGCGCCTCGATCGCGCCTTCGGCATGCGCGCCGACCAGGGTGCGGATGCGCGCCACGATCTCGGCCGCCGGCGCCTCGTCCATCAGCCCGCCGACGGATTCGCGGATCACTCGCGCGCCGGAGACCAGGATGTAGAGCGCGGTGGCGGCGGCCAGCAGCGGATCGAGCCACCAGACCCCGGTCGCCACCGCCAGCGCCAGGCCGGCCAGCACGCCGACGGAGGTCACCACGTCGGACAGCAGGTGGCGCCCATCGGCGGACAGCGCCGGGGAGCGCAGGCGGCGGCCGGCGCGCACCAGGTGAATGCCCCAGACGAGGTTCAGCGCGCCGGCCGCGGCGTTCAGCGCCACGCCGAGCCAGGGGGCCTCGATCGGGGTGGGGTTCTGCACCGAGTGCCAGACGTGCTGGAGGATCACGAGGGCCGCGACCACGATCAGCACGCCCTCGATCACGGCGGCGAAGAACTCCGCCTTGTCGTGGCCGTACGGGTGGTCGGCGTCGGCGGGGCGGGCGGCCAGGCGCAGGGCGACGAAGGCGGCGGTGGAGGCGGCGACGTTGACCACCGACTCGGCCGCGTCGGAGAACAGCGCGGCACTGCCGGTGACCCACCAGGCCGCGAGCTTCAGCGCGAGCACCATCGCACCCAGCGCGATGCTGCCGGCCGCGATGCGTTCCGCCTGCCTCATGCGTCGTCCCCAGGATGTCTGCGGCGCGTCGTTGCGGCGCGTGGCCGTGCCGGCGCCGGCCCTACCGCCGCGGCGGGACCATGATGAACACCTGCCGGCGGGCATAGGAGAACCACATCCGGCGCGCGCCGAGGTAGTCCATGCCGAGGATCATGTCGACCGGGCCCAGCCCCTCGTCCGTGACCAGCAGGCGTGCGTTGGTGTAGCGCTCGGGGCCGATCTGCATGTCCGGGAAGCGGTGCGCCCGCACGGTGACGGCGTTCGGCCCCACGCCGCGCATGATCGTGGTCGGGGAGGCAGCGAGCTGCTCCGGCGTCACCCCGGCGGCGAAGGCGGTGCGGGCGGTGATCACCGAGCCGGTGGCGCCGGTGTCCAGCAGCGCCATGGTGGTATGGCCGCCCACCCGCACCTGCACGTGCATCCGCCCGCGCGCCACTTCCGACGGCACGGTGATGTAGGATTCGCGCCAGGGCGGAATCGGCGTGTCGCCGCACACCGTGCCGCCATACAGCGTCATCTTGCGGCCGGGCATGTCCATGTCGATGTCGAAGGCGCCGAGCACCGTGACGCCCAGCAGCCCGTCCACCCGCTGGTCCACGTTGGCCGGCAGGGCATAGGGCAGCGCCGAGACGGGATGGTCGGGAATGGCGAGGCCGGCGAACTCGAAGTTGCGCACCAGGGCGGCGGCGCTGGTGAAGCTGCCGCCGGCGCCGGATTCGGTGAAGGTGCGGCGCGGATCGACCGCCAGGCCCAGGCGCTGCACCGCCTCCTGCGTCAGCAGCACGCGCTCCGCGCCGGTATCCAGCAGGAGGGTGACGGGCGTGCCGTTGATCTGCGCCTGCACCAGCGGGGTGGCGCGGCTGATGGCGACCGGCACCTCCGCGAAGGGCCGGATACCGCAGGTCTGCAGCGCGCCGATGGGGCCGCCGGGACCGCCGCAGGCGGCGAGCAGCAGCAGCACGAGCAGCGCGGCGCCGCGTGCCGCCCACCCAGCCCGTTGCGGGCGTTCATCCCGGCCATCCATGCCTGTGCCCCTCTCCGTGGCGGGGCGCCTGCGCCCCCTCCGTACGGGCGCGCGGCGGCTCAGGGCCGCGCCGGCGCGCCCGCCGCCTGGCCAATGTAGACCGCGTCGGAGCCGTTCGAAATCCAAATCCGCATGCGCGACAGCACGTCGAGCCCGACGATCATGTCCGCGACCATGCCGAGGTCGATCAGCCAGAGGGCAGGATCGCTCACCCGCACGTCGCCGATATGCATCTGGCCGAAGCGGTGCTGCCACATCGGCAGGGATGTCTCCGACATGGTGCGCGCCGTTCCCCGGCGCGCGCCCTCCGGCGGGTCGGCGGGCGCACCGGCCGCGCGGGCGAAGACCCTGTCCACCGCGGTGGTGGTGGCCCCGGTATCCAGCAGCGCATGCGCCCGCTTTCCGTCGAGGTCCACCAGCACCGTCGGCAGGGAGGTGCGCGAATGCCGCGCCGAGGTCGAGCGGCGCAACGCGACCTGGCGGCCGCTCCAGGGCGGCGCCCCGGAAGGGCAGAACCGCGCGCGGTACAGCGTCAGCGTCCGCGCCGGGAAGTCGATCTCGATGTCGTTCTGCTGGAAGGCGGCCATGCCGACGATCCCGTCGAACCCCTTTCCCGCCTCCTGCGCCGCCGTCATCTCGATGACCAGCGTCGGCAGCCTGGTGGTCTGGGCGCCGATGCCGATGCTGTCGGCCTCGAACACGCGGCGATAGACCGCGCCGCCGAGGCCGAACGAGGTGGCCTGGAGCTCCGGGCGCTGGCGCAGGCCGAGCCGGGCGGCCACGTCGCGGTCGATCACCAGGCTGGTGGCGCCGCTGTCCAGCATCATTGTCGCCGGCTTGCCGTCGAGCGCCACCTCGACCGCCCACCGCGTCGTGCGCGGCGGGTCGGGCGGGACGAGGGGGACTTGCGTGATGCGTTCGACCCGGCAGGCCTCGGCGCTGTCCGGCACCACCGGGGGCGCGCAGGCGGCGAGGAAGGCCACGAATCCGATCATGATCGCGGTGCGCACGAAATCCCTCCCGCTAGCGGCCATCCGAGCCACGATAGCCGCCATGGATATGGGAGCGCAACGGTGCGCAGCTACACCGAAAAATACTTGGCCCGCTTGTTCAGCACCACGATCGCGCTGGTCGACTGTTCCGGGTGCAGCTGCCATTCGTCGGACAGCGACACGCCGATGCGCTCGGCCTGCAGCAGCTTGAGCAGGGGGGCCTGATCCTCCAGCTTCGGGCAGGCGGGGTAGCCGAAGGAGTAGCGGCTGCCGCGGTAGCTCTGAGCGAGCATCTTCTCCATGTCGCGGTCGTCCTCGGCGGCGAAGCCGAGTTCGGCGCGGATGCGCTTGTGGGTGTATTCCGCCATCGCCTCGGCCATCTCGACGGAGAGGCCGTGGAGATACAGGTAGTCCTGGTAGCGGTTCTCCTCGAACCACACCCGCGCGGTGTCGGATGCCTTCTGGCCGACGGTGACGACCTGGAAGCCGATGACGTCGCGCTGCTCGTCGTCCACGTCGCGGAAGAAGTCGGCGATGCACTCGCCGTCCTCCTTGGGCTGGCGCGGCAGGGCGAAGCGGCAGACTTCGGTGGTGCCGTCCTGTTCGAAGACGATCAGGTCGTTGCCCTGGCCGGCGGCCTTCCAGTAGCCGTAGATCGCCTGGGGCTTCAGGATGTCGTCCTGCTCGCAGATGGTCAGCATCCGGCGCATCACCGGGCGGAGTTCCTGCTTCGCCCAGCCGAGGAAGTCCTCCAGGCTTCGGCCCTGCTTCCTGAAGCCCCACTGGAATTGGTACAGGCTGCGTTCGTTGAGGAACGGCACGATCGCCTTGGGGGCGGCCTCGACCATGCGCGGGCCCCAGAACGGCGGCTCGATCACCGGCTGGTCGGCGGTCAGGCGGCGG
Source organism: Asaia bogorensis (assembly GCA_945897825.1). Lineage (GTDB taxonomy): Bacteria > Pseudomonadota > Alphaproteobacteria > Acetobacterales > Acetobacteraceae > CAMDGX01. The sequence continues at coordinate 18,924 of CAMDGX010000032.1, forward strand.
CGGCGCTGCTTCACCGTGGCGACGTCGACCGGGCGGAAGGCGCGCTCGTCGGCCTGGCCCAGCGTGCGCGCCGTGTTGCGCGACTTGCCCGAGCGCTTGGACTGCACGGCGGCGAGGTAGTCGTCGAAGGCGTTGCCGGTGATGCGGTCCATCAGGTGCAGCCCGTCGAAGGCATCGCGCGCATAGGCCACGCGGCCGGAGCCGTAGGCGCGCACGCAATCGTCCTCGACGTAGTTGCGCGTCAGCGCGGCACCGCCGAGCATGACCGGGATGTCGAGGTTCTGGCGGGACATCTCCTCGAGGTTCTCGCGCATCACCACGGTGGACTTCACCAGCAGGCCGGACATGCCGATGGCGTGCGCCTTGTTCTCCTTCGCGGCGGCGATCATGTCGGCCAGCGGCACCTTGATGCCGAGATTGACCACGCGGTAGCCGTTGTTGGTCAGGATGATGTCGACCAGGTTCTTGCCGATGTCGTGCACGTCGCCCTTCACCGTGGCGAGGACGATGGTGCCTTTCTCCTGGCCTTCGACGCGCTCCATGTGCGGTTCGAGGTGGGCGACGGCGGCCTTCATGGTCTCGGCGGATTGCAGCACGAAGGGCAGCTGCATCTTGCCGGCGCCGAACAGCTCGCCGACGACCTTCATGCCGTCGAGCAGCACGTTGTTGATGATGTCGAGCGGCTTGTTGGTTTTCAGCGCCTCGTCCAGCTCGTCGCCGAGGCCCTTGCGGTCGCCGTCGACGATGCGGTCCTTCAGGCGGCCCTCGACGGTTTCGGCGCGGACCTTCTTCACCGCGTCGGCGGCCTTGCGGTCGGCGAACTTGGCCAGCAGGGCCTGCAGCGGGTCGTAGCCTTCCTCGCGGCGGTCGAAGATCAAATCCTCGCAGATCTTCACCTCGTCGGCGGCGATCAGGTGCAGCGGGCGGATCTTGGAGACGTGGACGATCGCGCCGGTCATGCCGGCCTTCACGGCGTGGTCGAGGAACACGCTGTTCAGCACCGCGCGGGCGGCGGGGTTGAGGCCGAAGCTGATGTTGGACAGGCCGAGGATGATCTGGATGTCGGGGAACTTGTCCCGGATCATCTTGATGCCTTCCAGCGTCCACTGGCCGAGCTTGCGGTCGTCCTCGTTGCCGGTGGCGATGGTGAAGGTCAGCGGGTCGATCATCAGGTCGGACTGGGCGAGGCCGTACTGGGTGCAGGCGAAATCGACCAGGCGCGAGGCGATGCGCAGCTTGTCCTCGGCGGACTTGGCCATGCCGACCTCGTCGATGGTCAGCGCGATGACGGCGGCGCCGAACTTCTTGGCGAGCTTCATGCGGTCATGCGCCGCACCCTCGCCCTCCTCGAAGTTGATCGAGTTGATGATCGGCTTGCCGCCATGCAGCTTGAGGGCGGCCTCGATCACCGGGGTCTCGGTGCTGTCGATCACGAGGGGGGAGTTCACGCTGCTGGTGAAGCGTCGGATCACCTCGCTCATCTCGAACATCTCGTCGCGGCCGACGAAGGCGGTGCAGATGTCCAGGCTGTTGGAGCCCTCGGCGATCTGCTCGCGGCCCATGGCGACGCAGCCGTCCCAGTCGCCCTTTTCCTGCAGCTGGCGCCAGGCCTTGGAGCCGTTGGCGTTGCAGCGCTCGCCGATCGAGAAGTAGCTGTTCTCCTGGAACAGCGGCACCTGCTGGTAGAGCGAGGCGACCGAGGGCATCCACACGGCGGTGCGCTTGACCGGCGCGGGGCGGTGGCCGCCGAGCCGCTTGAGCATCCCGTCCAGTGCGGCGATGTGCAGCGGGTTGGTGCCGCAGCAGCCGCCGATGAGATTGATGCCGTCCTCGCGCACGAAGCGCTCCACCCAGCTGGTCATTTCCTCCGGCGAGAGGGGATAGCGCGTCTTGCCGTCGACCAGTTCGGGCAGGCCAGCGTTCGGCAGCACGGAGATCAGGCCCGGCCAGTTCTGCGCCAGCCAGCGCACATGCTCTGCCATTTCCTGCGGCCCGGTGGCGCAGTTCAGGCCGATCAACGGCACGTCGAGCGCGTTGATCACGGTCGCGGCGGCGGCGATGTCGGGGCCGACCAGCAGCGTGCCGGTGGTCTCGACGGTCACCTGCACCAGGATCGGGACGTCGCGGCCGCTCTCGGCCACGGCCATCTTGGCGGCGTTGACGGCGGCCTTGATGTACAGCGTGTCCTGGTTGGTCTCGGTCAGCAGGGCGTCGACGCCGCCGGCGACCAGGGCGCGGCATTGCAGCAGCAGGGCGGCCTCGACCGCGTCGTAGGTGATGTGGCCGAGCGAGGGCAGCTTGGTGCCCGGGCCGATCGAGCCCAGCACCCAGCGGTCGCGCCCGTCGGCGAAGGCCTCGGCGGCCTCGCGCGCCAGCTCCGCGCTGCGCTGGTTGATCTCGAACGCCTTCTCGCCCAGGCCGAACTCGTCCAGCGTGATCGGGGAGCCGCCGAAGGTGTTGGTCTCCACCATGTCGGCGCCGGCCTCGAAGAAGCCGCGGTGGAAGTCGCGGATGAAGTCCGGGCGCGAGAGGGTCAGGATCTCGGAGCAGTTCTCCTGCCCCATGAAGTCGCCCTCGATGGTCAGGTCGCTGGCCTGGATGTGGCTGCCCAGCCCGCCATCGGCGAGCAGCACGCGGTCGCGCAGGGCATCGAGAAGGTGGGGTCGGCTCATGCTTGGGTATCCAGAGAGGCGGCGTGGAGGGAGGATCGGGCGGCGATGTCGGGGCCGGAATTGCGGCGCGCGGGCCACAGGCGGGTGTCGAGCGGGCCGGGCACGGTGATCGCCGGCTGCGGCTCCAGCCCGGCGGCGCGCATCAGCTCGGTCATGCGGTCATCGGTGAAGCCGGGCCAGCGGAAGGCCAGCCCCAGCGTGGCGGTCGGTTCGTGCGGGGCGAGGTCCACCACCACCAGCTGCCCGCCCGGGCGCAGTACGCGCGCCGCCTCGGCCAGCACCGAGGCGGTGTCCTCGGCGTGGTGCAGGACCATGTGCAGCACCACCAGGTCGAAGCCGGCATCGCCCAGCGGCAGTCGGTACATGTCGGCCAGGCGCACCGCGCAATGCGACAGGCCGGGCCGGGCGAGGCGGGTGCGGGCGAGCGCCAGCATGGCGCGGCTGGCATCGACGCCGAGCGCCACGCTGACGCGCGGGGCCAGCAGCTCCAGCAGCCGGCCGGTGCCGGTGCCGATGTCGAGCATGCGGCCGATATCGGCTTCGGGCAGCAGCGACAGCAGCGCCTGCTCCACCGCCGCGGCCGGCAGGTCCAGCGCGCGCATCTCGTCCCAGTCGGCCCCCTTGCGGCGGAAGCTCTCGCTGGCGGCGCGGGCGCGCTCGGCGATGACGCGGGCGGCGTGGCGGCGGTCGTCCATCAGGATGGCGTCGTCCTCTGGCAGGCGGGCCAGGATGGCGCGGGCCAGGGCGCCGGAATCGGTGTCGGCGGCGGGCAGGGTGAACCAGACATTGGCCCCCTCCCGCTCGCGCTCCAGCAGCCCGGCCTCGCCCAGCAGGCGCAGATGGCGGGAGAGACGGGGTTGCGATTGGCCGAGGATCTCGGTGAACTCGACGACGCAGAACGCGCCGCGCGCCGCCAACGCCAGCAGGCGCAGCCGGGTCGGCTCGGCGCAGGCACGCAAGGCGGCGAGCAGGGTGTCCATGGGATTGCTATGACATAAAGATATCCTTATGTCTATGCGCCCATGACCGCTTTTGCCGCGAACCCCAGCGACGACCGCATCCCGCTGCGCTTCGGCACCCCCGGCGAGGCCGGCCCGGGCGATGCGTTGCTGCTGGAGCAAGGCCACCCCGCGCCGGCAGGCACGGCCATCGCGGTGGCGCGGTTCGCGCCCGCGGCGATGCACGGCGCGTTCTGCGCCTGCTGCGTTGCGCGCAGCCCTGCGGCGACGGCCCTGGGCCGCCTGTTCCAGGACCGTGCGACCGGCCGCGTGGCATGGTTCACCCGGGTTTTGGCCGTGGTGGCCGACCAGGCAGCACTGGCCGATGCGCTGCGCTCCGACCGGCTGGTGGCCGCGCGATACCGCCTTGAGCGGTAGGGGCGTTGCAGGCGCCGATGCCGCACGGACCCCATGCGGTTGTACACTTCATGGTGATATGCGTTTGCTGCAGCGCCGCACAGGGGATTGCGCGGCCATGCGCGAGGGTGTTTTTGGTCATCACCCGGGAGTGAATATGCTATAGGCCTCGCGGTGGGGTGCGTTCATCGGCCCTGGCCGGCGACGCCAGGGATGGCGAGGTCGGCGGCCAAGGCGGACTGGACGCACGTGCGTCGCCGTTACGAAGGCGGTTCGAGATGGGCGGCGGTTGCGCAGTCATTTGGCGCGTGGTCGTTCGGAACGTGCCGTGTTCCCGGATGGGTTCGCCCTTCCGCGGGCTTGGAGGATAGTGGACTTGAGCTCTCCCGATCAGTCGACCGGCGCCCCCGGACCCGGGGCCCCACGCCCGTCCGGCCCGCTCTCCGCGGTGCCAACGCCGGCCGGGTCTGCTGGTGCCCCGGGTGGCGACCCATCGACCGATGCCGCGTCCGGCTCCGGCCGGCATGAGCCGCCGACCCCGCTGGAGCTCCGCCTGCGCGCCATGGTCGCCGCGGCGCGCTACCATGGGACGGAACTGGATCGCGACGACCTGCGCGTGCCGCGCGGCGAACTGCCGTCGCCGGCCTCCTTGGTCGACTGGGTGCGGACTGCCGGCCTGTGGGCCAAGGCGGTGCGGATGCGGTGGCGCCACCTGATCGGCCTGGCTGCCGGCGGGCCGGTGGTGCTGCTGCTGAACGACGGCACCGCGGCGCTGATGGTGCGCGCCGATCCCGCGCGCAACGTGGTCTGGCTGCGCGACCCGCTGGCCACCTCCGACGAACAGGCGGTGCCGGTCGACGAGCTGCGCCTGTCCCAGTTGTGGGGCGGCGAAGCGATCCTGATGCGCCGCGAGCGCGGCGTCACCTTCGAGAACGAGCCGTTCAGCTTCGCCTGGCTGGCGCGCATGGTCTGGGGGGAAAAGCTGATCCTGCGCGACGTGCTGATCGGCTCGATCGTGCTCAGCATCCTGGCGATCGCGCCGCCGATGCTGGTGATGATCATCATCGACAGGGTCGTCACCTACCAGAGCTTCAGCACCCTGACCCTCATCGCGCTGTTCCTTACCGTGGCGGCGCTCTACGAGGCCTATCTCGGCTACATCCGCCGACGGCTGATCCAGGTGGTGGCCACCAAGCTCGACGCGCGGCTGTCGCTGCACGTGTTCCGCCGCCTGCTCGGCCTGCCGATCGATTACTTCGAACGCAACCAGACCGGGGCCATCCTCTACAAGCTCCAGCAGATCTCGAAGGTCCGCGACTTCATGACGGGCCGGCTAATGACCACGATGCTGGATTTCGTGACGCTCACCATCATGCTCCCGGTGCTGTTCTGGATCAGCGTGCCGCTGACCTGGATGGTGATCGGCGCGGCCGGCGTGGTCTGCCTGATCATCATCGCCTTCCTGCCGTCGATCCGCGCCGCCTTCGCCAAGTGGGTGGATGCCGAGGTGCAGCGCAACAACGTCATGGTCGAGACGGTGCACGGCATCCGCACCGTCAAGTCGTTGGCGCTGGAGCCGCAGCAGCGCGAACTGTGGGACCAGCGCGTGGCCGTGGCCTCCTCGCGCAAGCAGGACCTGGGAAACATCTCCAACTGGCCGCAAACGCTCGTGGTCCCGTTCGAGAACTTCATGACCCGCGGTGTCCTGCTGGCAGGCGCCTACTTCGTGATTTCCGGCGACATCACGGTCAGCATCGGCAGCCTGCTGGCGTTCATGATGTTGTCCGGCAAGGTCGCCCAGCCGCTCGTCAGCACCGCGCGCCTGGTCGAGGACCTCGAGGAAACCCGCGCCGCCGTCGCGCTGGTGTCCAGCGTGCTGAACAACAACCCCGAGACGGTGAACCCCGGCGCCGGGCTGCGGCCGCGCTTCGCCGGCGCGATCAGCTTCTCGCGCGTCAGCTTCACCTACCCCGGCTCGCGCAATTCCGCCCTGGAGGACATCTCCTTCGAGGTGCCGGCCGGCACCATGCTCGGCCTGGTCGGCCGTTCCGGCTCGGGCAAGTCCACCATCACGCGGCTGCTGCAAGGCATCAACCGCGAGTACGAAGGCTCGATCAAGATCGACGGCACCGACCTGCGCGAGATCAACCTCGCCCATCTGCGCCGCAGCTTCGGCGTGGTGCTGCAGGAGAACTTCCTGTTCCGCGGCACCATCCGCGAGAACCTGCTCGCCGGCCGCCCGGGCCTGACCATCACCGACGTGGTGCGCGCCGCCCGCCTGGCCGGCGCGGAGGAGTTCATCGAGCGCCTGCCGCAAGGCTACGAAACCTGGATCGAGGAAGGCTCGCCCAACCTGTCCGGCGGCCAGCGCCAGCGCCTCGCGATCGCCCGCGCCCTGATCCACGACCCGCGCCTGCTGATCCTGGACGAGGCGACCAGCGCGCTCGACCCGGAGAGCGAGGCGCTGGTGAATGCGAACATTCTCCGCATCGCCCATGGCAGGTCGATGCTGATCGTGTCTCACCGGCTGTCGTCGCTGGTCGATTGCCACCAGATCCTGGTGCTCGACCAGGGCCGCGTGGTCGATATCGGGCCGCACAAGGACCTGCTGGAGCGCTGCTCGGTGTATCGCCAGCTCTGGCTGCAGCAGCACCGGCACATGGACATGACGGGCAAGCCCGCCGGCCCGAAGCCCGTGCTCGCCCAGGGAGACTAGCCCATGTCCCGCCCCCCCGTCCCCGCCGACGCATCCGGCACCCCCGCCCCGCACGACCCTGCCCCGCGGGGCAAGGCCGACGACGTCGCGCCGATGCTGCTGGAATTCCAGTCCCCCTCCGCCGCGCTCATCGCCCAAACGGTGCCGGCGCACAGCCGCTACACGCTGTGGGTGCTCGCCTCCCTCTTCGCGGTGGCCGTGGTGCTCATTGCCTTGGTACCGATCGATCGCGTGGTGGTGTCGCAAGGCAAGCTGATCACCACGACCCCGCACTTGGTGATCCAGCCGCTCGAAACCTCCATCGTGCGGTCGATCGACGTGCGCGAGGGCCAGATGGTCAAGGCCGGCCAATTGCTGGCCCGGCTGGACCAGACCTTCGTGGCCGCCGATGCCGACTCGCTGGAATCGCAGGTGTCGAGCCTGCAGGCCGAGGTCGACAGGCTGCGCGCCGAGGTCGATGGCCTGCCCTATGTCGGCGATGGCAGCCCGCCAAGCCAGCTCCAATCCCTGATCTTCACCCAGCGCAGCGCCGAGCGCAGCTTCCGGCTGGAGAACTACCGCCAGAAGATCGACGGCGTGCGCGTGCGCGTGGCCCAGGCGATGGCCGATGTCGAAAGCTACACCACCCGCCTCGCCGTCGCCCGCCAGGTCGAAGGCATGCGCGTCGAGCTGGAGCGCCAGGCGGTCGGCAGCCGGCTGAACACCTTCCAGGCCCAGCTGGACCGCAACGAGGCCGCGCGGCTGCTCGATACCGCCCGCTCGCAGGCCGTCAGCGGCCAGCGCGAGATGGAAGCGCTGATGGCCGAGCGCGACAGCTACGTGCAGCAAACGCGCAATGACTCCTCGCAGCAGCTCACCGAGCAGGGGCGCAAGCTGTCCGAGGCGCGCGAGAACCTGACCAAGGCCCGCATGCGGCGCGGGCTGGTGGAGCTGCGCGCGGACACCGATTCCATCGTGCTCAGCGTGGCGCCGGTCAGCGTCGGATCGGTGATGCAGACGGCGGAACAGTTCATCGCGCTGGTGCCGATCGACGCGCCGCTGGAGATCGAGGCGGTGGTGGACGGGCGTGATGCCGGGTTCGTCGGCGTCGGCGATCCCGTGACGATCAAGCTCGATACCTTCCCCTACACGCTCTACGGCACCGCCGAGGGCACCGTGCGCATGCTGAGCCCCGACAGCTTCCGCAACCCCAACGAGGACCGCTCCCGCCAGGTGGGTCGGACGCGGGCGGCCAGCGCGGATTTCGGCAACACCTACTACCGCGCCCGAATGACGATCGACGCGATGAAGCTGCACCACCTGCCGGAGGGTTTCCGCCTCAGCCCCGGCATGCCGGTGACCGCCGACATCAAGATCGGCAAGCGCACGCTCCTTGCCTATCTGTTCGCGCGCGTCCTGCCGGTCGTCAAGGAGGGGCTGCGCGAGCCATGATGCATCACCCGCGGCGCATCCCCCGGCTGAACAGGGGCGGCTGAGCATGTCGGGCTCGTTGCGCCGGCTGGCGGGGATGGTTTCCTCGGCGGCCAGCAAGATCAAGCGCGCGCAGGCCTTGATGGCGGCGGGCAAGCAGGCCGACGGCTTCCGCCTGCTGACCCCCATTGCCCAGTCCGGCAACGCCGAGGCCCAGTTCCTGGTGGCGCGCTGCTACCTCGAGGGCCGCGGCGTGCCCCCCAGCGCGGCCGAGGGCGCCCGCTGGCTGGAGCGCGCGGCCACCCAGGGCCTGCTGGAGGCGCAGTCGATGCTCGCCGCGCTGTATCTGCGCGGCATCCCGGGCATGGAGGCGCTGGCCGCCCAGGGCGAGGTCGGCGCGCTGGCGGCGGACCGGCCGGCGGCGGCATTGTTCGGCGCCAGCGACGCGGCGAAGCCTGATTTCGAGCGCGCCCTGGCCTGGGCCACCCGCGCCGCCGAGGGCGGGTCGTCCGACGGCCAGGCGCTGCTCGGCTTCGTCCTCACCTCCGGGCCGCCGGAGATGCGCGACCTCGATCGCGCCGAAGCCCTCTACAAGCGCTCGGCCGAGGCCGATTGCCCGCAGGGAAAGTTGGGCTACGCGCTGGCCCTGCTGCGTCGCAACGATCCGGCCCTGGCGGTCACCGCTGCCGCCCACCTGCGCGGCGCCGCCGAGGCCGGGCTGGCGACCGCGCAGTACATGCTGGGCGTGATCACCGAACAGGGCCAGGGCGTTCCGGCCGACCGCGCGGCCGCGACCGAACTCTACCGCCGGGCCGCCACCCGCAGCCTGCGCAGCGCCCAGGCGCGCTACGGCTTCGCGCTGATGCATGGGCTCGGGGTGGAGCGGAACCTGCAGGAAGGCGAATCCTGGCTGCGCCGCGCCGCGCTCCAGGGCGATCCGGAGGCCGCGGCCTTGGTCGGCGACCTCTACTCCCGCGGCGGCGAACTGCCGCCCAACCATGCCGAAGCGGCCATGTGGTATCGTCGTGCCGCCGATGCAGGGCACAAGGCCGCGGCCCGCGCGCTGGGCCTGATGCACCTCACCGGCGCCGGCGTGCCCCGCGACCCGCGCGAAGCCGCCACATGGTTCCGCCGCGCGGGCGAGGCAGGCGAGCAGCAGGCGCGCTACGACCTCGCCAACCTGGTGATGAAGGGCGAGGCCGGGCCCGAGGACAGCGTGCGCACCCGCGAATGGTTCCAGCAGGCCGCCGCCGCCGGCGACCTGGTCGCGGCGTACAACTACGGCATCTGTCTGGCCGAGGGCGTCGGCGTCGAGCGCGACGACCGCCAAGCCGCCCACTGGCTGCGCCGTGCCGCCGAAGGGGTGGTCAACGCCCAGTATTGGTATGGCCGCCTGCTGATGGAAGGCCGCGGCGTGGAGGCGAACCTCGAGGAAGGCCGTGCCTGGGTCGCCAAGGCCGCCGATGCCGGCATGGTCGACGCGCAGGTCGTGCTGGCCGAGATGCTGATCAGCGGCCGCGGCGGCACCAAGGACCACGCGGCGGCGGAGAAGCTGTTCCGCAAGGCGGCCGCGCACGGCCATGTCGGCGCCATGTTCGCGCTCGGCGCGCTGCATGGCGGCGGCCACGATATCCCGTGGGACCGCCCGCAGGCCCAGCACTGGTTCCGCATGGCCGCCGAACGCGGCCACGCCCATGCCCAGATGATGCTCGGCCGCTACCTCGCCCGCGGCCTGGCCGGCCAGCAGGACACCGCGGAAGCGCGCGTGTGGCTGGAGAAGGCGCTGGGCCAGGGGCTGACCGGGGTGCAGGGCGACCTCGCCGCGCTGCCGCCGCCCGCCACCGCCGAGGCGGTGGCGGCCCAGGGCGGGCCTTCCCTCGCCGCCCCGCACGGCGCCGCCCCGCCCGGCACTGCCCCGCACGACACTGCCCCGCACCGCGCCACCTGACCCCATGGACGACGCCGCCCCGGACCGTGCGGACATCCAGCACCCCTCTGCCCCCCCGCCTTCGCGCGGACGCGCCGGCGATGCGGGCCTGACCCAGGCGGAGTTCTTCGGCCGCCAGGCCGGCGAGGCATGGCAGGCCGGACAGGCCGCGCTGCAGGATGGCGACCTCCCGCGCGCGCTGTTCTGGATGGAACGCGCCTGGCGCCTGGCCCCCGACGACCCGGCCGCCGCCCTGGCGCTGGCCGGCACGCGGTTGCGCCATGGCGACGCGCCGGGCGCCCTGCCGCTGCTCGAGCGGGTGACACAGCGGGTCGACTCGCGCGAGGCCCTGCTGCTGCTCGCCTCCGCCCGCCTGCGCGCCGGGCAACCCGTCCAGGCCGCCGCCGCTCTCGGCGCCATGCTGGCACGGCACCTGGTGCCGCGCACCGACGACGTGGCCACGCTCGCCACCGCCATCGCCCGCGCCACTGGTGCCCCCGGATGGTGCGGCGTGGCAACCGACGGGGCGGCCCTGGTCGTCGCCGACGGCACGGCGGAGGTGCAGCTCGACGGGCGGCCATGGCGCCCGGGCATCGTGCCGTCCGATGCCGCAATCCTGTCGGCATCGGTCGCCGGCCGCCCCTGCATCGGCAGCCCCGTGGACCTGCGCCGCGCCCGGCGGGTGGAAGGCGTGGTCGCGGCACGGGAGGGCGGGCTGGCCGGCTGGGCCTGGCACCCCGGCAACCCCGATGCCGACCCGGTGCTGCGCATCGTGCCCGCCGACGGGGGCGCGGGGCTGGAGGTGGTCGCCGACGACCCCTCGATCCCCGCCGGCGCCCCGCTCTCCCGCCCGCGCGGCTTCATTGTGCCGGCCGCGCGACTGGCCGGCCTCGCCACGCCGCTGCGGGTGCTGGCACAAGATGGATCCGACCTGGCCGGCAGCCCGCTCGACCCCGGCGCCGAGCTGCGCGCCGCCATCGCCATCGCCCGCACCGTCGCTGCCCGTTTTCCGCTGCGCGGCGCCCCATCGGCCGGCGACGACACGCTGCTGCACGCCGCCGCCTCCGCTGCCCTGCGCGGCCCCGCCGCGACCGCGAAGCCAGCCCCTTCGCGCCCGGTCGCGCTGGTGATCCCGGTCTATCGCGGCCTGGAGATCACCCACGCCTGCCTCGAGGCCGCCTTCGCCACCATCCCGGACGGCACGCGCGTGATCGTCGTGGACGACGCGACGCCCGAACCCGCCGTCGCCGCCCTGCTCGATACGCTGGCCGCCGCCGGGCGCATCCGCCTGCTGCGCCACGCCGCCAACCGCGGCTTCCCGGAATCGGCCAATGCCGGGCTGCGCCTCGCCGCCCGCCTCGCCCCCGGCGCCGACCTCGTGCTGCTGAACAGCGATGCCCGCCCCGCGCCCGGCTGGATCGAGGGGCTGCGCGAGATCGTCCACGCCGCCGGCGACATCGGCACCGCGACCCCGCTGTCCAACGACGCCACCATCCTGAGCTACCCCGACGCCACCCGCACCAACCCCGCGCCCGACGGCCCGGCCCTGGCCCGGCTCGCCCGCCTTGCCGCGCGCGCCAATGCGGGGGTGGCGGTGGAGATCCCGACCGCCGTCGGCTTCTGCATGTACATCCGCCGCGAGTGCCTCGTCGCGACCGGCCTGTTCCGCACCGACGTGTTCGCCCAGGGCTACGGCGAGGAGAACGATTTCTGCATCCGCGCCCGCCACCTCGGCTGGCGCCATGTCGGCGTGCCCGGCGTGGTCGTGGCGCATGAGGGCGGGCAGTCCTTCGGCGCGGCCACGTCGCCGCTGGTCGCGCGCAACCTCGCGGTGCTGGAGCGGCTGCACCCTGGCTACGCGGCCCTGATCGCCGCCTTCCAGGCCGCCGACCCGATGGCCGAACCCCGCCGCCGGCTCGACGCCGCGCGCTGGCAGGCCGCCCGCCGGCCCAAGGCGGGCCCGGCCGCCATCCTCGTCACCCACGACAGCGGCGGCGGGGTGGAGCGCGTGGTCCGCGGCCGCTGCGCCGAGCTGCAACGCCCCGGCCCCGGCCAACCCGCACGCCGCGCCATCCTGCTGCGCCCGGTGCCGGACCGGATGCGCGCCGGCCCCCAGGGCGGCCGCGCTTTCCGCCCCGGCCTCGTCCGCGTCGAGGACGGCGACGGCACGCCCTACCCCAACCTCGTCTTTACCCTGCCGCGCGAACTGCCGGCGCTGGCCAGGCTGCTGCGCGCCGACCGGCCGGAGATGCTGGAAATCCATCACCTGCTCGGCCACGACCATGCCGTGCTGCGCCTTGCCGGCCTGCTCGGCATCCCCGAGGACGTCCACCTGCACGATTATGCCTGGTTCTGCCCGCGGATCACCCTGCTCGGCCCCGAGCGGCGCTATTGCGGCGAACCCGAGGACCCCCGCGCCTGCGATGCCTGCGTCACCGATGCGGGCCGCGTGGTCGAGGACGGGATCGCCACCGCCGCCCTGCGCGCCCGCTCCGCCGCCGATCTCGGCCGCGCGCGGCGCATCGTCGCCCCCTCCGCCGACACTGCGACGCGCATGCGCCGGCGCTTTCCGGGCCTCGCCCCCACCATCGCCCCGCTGGAGGACGACGCCGCCTCGATCGCCGCCGGGCTCGCCCTGCCCGCCCTGCCGCACCGCCCTGGCGAGCGCCGTCGCGTCGCGGTGATCGGCGGCATCGGCCCCGAGAAGGGCTACGACATCCTGCTCGCCTGCGCGCGCGATGCCGACCTGCGCGGCCTTGCCCTGGAGTTCGTGCTGGCCGGCCACAGCCACGACGACCGCCGCCTGCTGGAGACCGGCCGCGTGCGCGTCACCGGCAGCTACCGGGAGGGCGAAGGCGAGGTCCTGGTGCGCGGCCAGCGCCCCGCCCTGGCCTTCCTGCCCTCGCTCTGGCCCGAGACCTGGTGCTTCACTCTGGGCCTCGCCTGGCGGGCCGGACTGCGCGCCGCGGTGTTTGATATCGGCGCCCAGGCGGAGCGCGTACGTGCCACCGGGCATGGCTGGATACTGCCGCTGGGGTTGCCCGCGACAGCGATCAACAATGCGTTGCTTGCCGTGGAACCCTGAGCGCGCGATGTATGCGCCTGTGCAACCGCCCCAAGTCGGGGCATACCTGCTCTGCGGATGGCGCCCGTGCGCCCGGCCTGTTACCTGGATCGGCCCTATTCCAAGGCCGGACCGTTCGTTTGAAGAGTGAGATCCTGCATGTCCGACGCTGCCACCGCCCCCCAGACCGCTCAGGGCCGCCAGCCAGGCAACGCCGCCAACCGGGTTGCCGAACTGCGCGTTTCGGGCAACCTCATGCGGCTGGAGACCGGGCTGTACTGCATCGTGAACAAGCCCGTGCCCCATGCCGACGCGCGCAGCGGCCTGCCCGGCGTGCGGCTCTCCCCCGCCCCGGGCACCGACAGCCGGCCCGAGCAGGTGCAGATCACCAGCTTCCGCGACGACGGCTGGCTGTCAGGCTTCGGCGACGCGGCACTGGTGCGCGTGCATAACGGTCCCGCGCACGTGCTGGTCACCGTCTACCAGGCGCCCAACCATCCCGAGTCCGCACCGAACATCCAGGTCATCAAGCTGCTGGACAACGTGCCCCCCCAGGCCGGCGCCGCCTTCGCGGCACAGCCCGCCGCCGCCTTCCTGCCGCAAGGCAGCGCCCACGTCGCCGCCGCCGCCGCCGCGGCACCGGCCGAAGGGCCGCGGGTGATGGACATGGTCGCCCACATCCAGGGCCTCGGCGATGTCGGCGCGCTGATGGGCGACCGGCTGGGCGAGGTTGGCAGCAAGCGCTGGATCGAGGGCTTCGCCATCGCGCCCACGCACGACGTCGCCCCGGCCGACATCGAATACCAGGCCGTGCTCGGCCGCGGCTGGCTGTCCCCCTGGGTCGAGGGCGGCGAGTTCTGCGGCAGCCGCGGCATGGCCCTGCCGGTGCTCGGCCTGCGCGTGCGCCTGCGCGGCGACGCGGCGCGCGACTTCGAATGCAGCTATGGCGCCAGCTTCACCGACGGCACCGAGGCCGGCCCGGGGCCCGCCGGCGCCTCCTGCGAGGCCGAAAGCCTGGCGCCGCTGGAATCCTTCCAGGTCTTCATCCGCCGCCGCGGCCAAGTCGCCGCCGCACCGACCGCCGCCCCCGAAGCCGCCGCCGAACCCGCCGCGCCGAAGGCCAAGGCCGCCCCCGTCGCCAAGGCGGCCGCGAAGCCCGCCGCCAAGCCCGCCCCGGACAAGGCCAAGCCCGCCCCAGGCACGCGCCGCCGCTAACGGCAAACGGCCCCCGCCATGCGCCGCGCCACAGCACCGTCCGGGCCGGGAGGCCGGGCGTGAGGTTCCTGTTCGTCCACCAGAACTTCCCCGCCCAATACCAGCACCTGATCCTGCACCTGCTCCAGCGGGGCGGGCACGAGGTGGTGTTCATCTCCGAAGCGAACCAGAACGCCATCCCCGGCGTCCGCCGCGTGCTGTACCAGAACGAGCCCGGCAAGCCCGAGCACATCCACCCCGTCGCCATCGACCTCGACCGCGGCGTCCGCCGCGCCGAGCTGGTCGCCCGCGCCGCCGGCAACCTCAAGCGCCTCGGCTTCATGCCGGACATCATCATTGGCCACCACGGCTGGGGCGAGCTGCTCAACATCGGCGACGTCTATCCGGATGTGCCGCTGCTCGGATACTTCGAGTTCTACTACCGCGAAGACGGCCAGGACGTGAACTTCGACCCCGAGTTCCCGTTCGACCGCAGCAACCTGCCACGCATCCGCGCCATGAACGTGATCAACCTGCTGGCCTTCGCCCTCGACCAGTCGGGCCAGACGCCGACCCAGTGGCAGCGCGAACGCTACCCCGACTGGATGCAGGGCAGCATCGACATCATCCCCGAAGGCGCCCGGCTGGACCTGTGCAAGCCCGACCCCGCGGCCAGGCGCGCGCCCTTCGCGATCGGCGATTTCCGCGTCGCCCCCGGCGAGCAACTGGTCACCTTCGTGGCCCGCAACCTCGAACCCTACCGGGGCGCCCACACCATGATCCGCGCCCTGCCGGCGCTGATGGCGGCGCGCCCCGACCTCAAGGTGGTCATGGTCGGGGGCGACGACGTCAGCTACGGCGCCCGCTGCGCCACCGGCACCTGGCGCGAGCACTTCATCAAGGAAATCGCCGGCCGCTACGACCCGACGCGCCTGCTGCTGCCCGGCCAGATCGCCTACGAGCACTACCTGCGCATGCTCCAGCGCTCCGACGTGCACGTCTACCTCACCTACCCCTTCGTCGCCTCCTGGTCGCTGCGCGAGGCGCTCGCCACCGGCTGCGCCGTGGTCGGCGCCGACGTCGACCCGGTCCGCGAATTCATCACCCACGGCCGCAACGGCCTCCTGACCCCGCCCCTCGACCCCGCCCTGCTCGCCGAGCGCGTGCTGGAGCTGCTGGAAAACCGCAAGCTCGCCGACAAGCTGCGCGCCGGTGCCCGCCGCTACGCCGAGAAGTCCCTCGACATGAAACACCACATCGCCGCATTCTCGAAGAAGATCCAGGCGATGACGGGGCAGAAGATATAAACCATAAGAAAGAACGTTCTTTTTTGAAAAAAAGAACCAAAAAACTTCTTATCCATAGCACCGTGTTAAATCCCCAGAGCACGGCGCCAATGGATAAAAAGTCTTTTTGCTTCTTTTTCTTCAGAAAAAGAAGATTCTTCCTTCCACTTGCCTGACAAAGGAAGCCGCCATGCAACTCATCCGCACCGAGATCGACGGCCACATCGCCCTGGTCACGATGGACGCCCCGCCCGTGAACGCCGTCTCCACCCAGTTCATGGAGGAGATCATGGCCACCTTCGACCGCATCAACGACCTCGACGACGTCCGCGTCGCCGTGCTCACCGGCGCCGGCAAGTGCTTCTCCGCCGGCGCGGACATCAAGAGCCGCGCCAAGGGCCATCCCGAGCCCGGCCAGGCCTGGGCCCATGGCCGCCGCGCGCGCGAGATGAGCTGGTCGATCGTCGAGTGCAAGAAACCCGTCATCGCCGCCATCAACGGCCCCGCGCTGGGCGCCGGCCTCGGCCTCGCCGCCTCCTGTGACATCCTGCTGTGCTCGGAAAACGCCTCGATCGGCCTGCCGGAAGTCGATGTCGGCCTGATGGGCGGCGGCCGCCACACCATGCGCCTGTTCGGCCACTCCCTCACCCGCCGCATGATGCTCACCGGATACCGCGTTCCCGGCGCCGAACTCTACCGCCGCGGCATCGTCGAAGCCTGCACCAAGCCCGAGGAGCTGATGCCGGCGGCCATGGACATGGCACGGGTCATCGCCGCCAAAAGCCCCATCGCCACCCGCATGGCCAAGCACGCCGCCAGCACCATCGAATTCATGACCCTGCGCGACGGCTACCGCTTCGAACAAAACCTCACCGTCGAACTGGGCAAGACCGAGGATTCCAAGGAAGCAATGGCTGCCTTCCTCGAGAAGCGCGCGCCGGACTTCAAGGGGCGTTGAAGCGCCGCGCCACGTGACCATCCGGCAATCCTGACGCGGCGGTGGGGCGACGCGGGCACGCCCCTTCCGCCGCAACCATGACGCATTCCTGAGCGCAGCGCTGCGCGCAGGACGGATTTTGCGGAACTCCGGGCGGGCTGAGCGGTTCGCACCGGCAAGGTGGCTCCACCATGACCGGGGTTCTTCCGGTGCGCGGGGCCTGCCAGACCTGACGACCGGAGCGTTGCTCGCCGGCCCTGCCTACCTCCGTGGAACCCACGGAGCCACGGCCAGCACCGTCGGGCCGATGAATCACGCCGCCCGAATCCCGCCGCCTTGGCGAGCGCGGTGTCGGCATCGATTCCGCACCGGGCCGGCCTTCCCGACAGTGCTCCTCCCGCGATGCCATCATCGCGGAGTCGCGACGGAGATCCAACACACACAATACAGGTGACCCGATGAACAGACTTCTTTCTGGAACCAGCCTCGCCGCGCTGCTTCTGCTGGCACCGCAGATCGCCGCGGCCCAGGCCCAACCGCAAGGCCAGAACCAGCCACAGCGCCAAGCGACGGGCGCCGCGCAGGGGGCGATCCCGCCCCAGGCCATGGCCCAGCTGCAGCAGGCTGAACAGTCCCTGACCCAGGCGGCGCGCCAGATGGGTTCGGCGACCGGCCCGCAGCAGGCCCAGGCGACGCAGAGCGTGCGCCAGGCGCTGACCCAGGTGCAGCAGGCATTGGCCCAGGTTCCGGAGGCCCGCCGGACCTCCGAGAGCTACCGCACCCTCGAGACGCGCGTTCGCGAGGCGCAGGGTGCGCTGCAAGGCGACCGGCCCGACATGGCGCGTGCGCGCACCTCGGTCGATGCGGTGATCGTCGCGATCCCTGTGATGCGGGCCGAGTCCGCCGGCACTGAGGGCGGAACGGGCGCGCAGATCGTGCTGCGCCAGGCGCCCGACCAGGTTCAGGTGCAGCAGGCGGCGCCGCAGGTGACGGTGCAGCAGGCGCAGCCGGAGGTGCTGGTGGTAATCCCGCAGCCGGAGATCGTGGTCCGCCAGCCGCCGGCGCAGGTGACGGTGCGCATGCCCGAACCGCAGGTTGCCGTGCAGCAGGGCCAACCGCAGGTGCGCGTCGAGCAGTCGCAGCCGAACGTGAACGTGGTTCCGACCCAGCAGCAGGCGCAGGTGCAGGTGCAGCAGGCCGAGCCGCGCGTCACCGTCCAGCAGCAGGGGCAGCCGCAGGTGCGCTTCGAGCAGACCGGCCAGGCCCAGGTGCGGGTCGAGCAGCAGGGGCAGGCCGCGCGTTCGGCCGCGCCCGGGTCACAGGCCCAGAATCAAGCGGGCCAGAGCCAGGCCGCCCAGAACCAGGCGGGTTCGCAATCCATGGGCGGCGTGCCGTTGCAGCGCGTGAGCGAGTTGGTCGGGACCAATGTCGTCGGCGCCAACGGGCGGAATGCCGGCGAGGTGGAGAACCTGCTGATCGACCGGTCGGGCAATGTCCGTGCGGCGGTGATCGAGTGGGGCGGGTTCCTCGGGATCGGGCAGCGCCGCGCCGTGGTGCCGATCGAGGAACTGCAGTTCACCGACGGCACCGACCGCGCCCAGCTCAACATGTCGCGCGAGCAGCTGGAGCAGCTGGGCAGTTACGACCAGAACAACCTGTCACAGTACTCGTCCCGCTACGGGTGGGGCGAGGGCGTTCGTACCTATCGCTGACGCGGAGGGCCCGGGGCTGCGAGGCCCCGGGCCCATTCGCCTGAAACGCGGTCATTCTGAACGGGCCCCCGACGGGGCCGAAGGAGCACAGCCATGCTGACATGGGCCATCGTCGCGCTGGTCATCGCCCTCGTTGCGGGTGCGTTGGGGTTCACGGGCGTGGCTGCTGCGGCCAGTTCGGTCGCGAAGATCCTGTTCGGCGTGTTCCTTGTGCTCGCCATCCTGCTGTTCCTGTTCGGCAGCGTGCTGATCTAGGATTCCGGCCCGGCTTCCTCCGGCGCGGCTTCCGATCTAGCCTTCCGCGATCGCGGGGGGCATGCCATGTCGAACACCATCCAGACCGAGCGCAACGTCCTGGTGCCGATGCGCGACGGCGTGGCGCTGGCGGTGGACATCGTCCGCCCCGCCGGCGGGCATCTCGGCCCGGCGATCCTGAACTTCAACCCGTACCACAAGGACGGGCGCGGCGGCCGCACCAGCGTCGAGTCCGTCCACCGCCACTTCGCCGCCCGCGGCTATGCCGCCGTCACCGCCGACCTCCGCGGCCTCGGGAGCTCCGGCGGCACCTCCCCCGGCCTCTTCGCCCCTGGCGAGGGCCGCGACGGGCACGACCTGGTCGAATGGATCGCCGCCCAGGACTGGTGCGACGGCAATGTCGGCATGTGGGGCGTCTCCTACCCCGGCATCACCGCCCTCTCCACCGCCGCCACGCGCCCACCGCACCTCAAGGCCATCGTGCCGATCCACGCGACGTCCGACCTGCATCGCGGCGTCGTTTCCCTCGGCGGCACCGCCAGCGGCTTCTGGATGCGCGCCGACTGGGGCCCCCGCATGGTCGCCTACAACCTGATGCCGCCCCAGTGGCAGGACACCGACGGCCGCTGGGCCCGCACCTGGGCCGAGCATCTGGAAGGCAACCCGCCCTGGCTCGCCGCCTTCGTCCACCACCCCGGCTTCGACGCCTTCTGGCAGTCGCGCGTGGCGGACATGTCGCGTATCGAATGCCCCACCTTCAACATCTGCGGCTGGCGCGACCTCTACACCGACTGCACGCCGCTCGACTTCTCCGCCATCAACGCCCCCAAGCGCCTGCTGATGGGCCCCTGGAAGCACGAGTTCCCCGACACCGGCAAGGAAGCCCCCGCCGCGGGCCTGGCCGACATGGAGCGCTGGTTCGACCGCTGGCTGATGGGCCGCCCCACCGGCATCGAGGCCGAGCCCCCGGTCAACCTCTACCTCCAGGGCGCCGAGGGCTTCTGGCGCGCCGAATCGCAATGGCCCCCCGCGCGCCTTGCCCCCCGCACCCTGCACCTGGCGTCCGACGGCACCCTAGCCGCCACCCCCACCCAGGGCAGCAGCACCCACCGCTACGACCCCACCATCGGCATGCACTCCCTGGCCTGGGACCCCTGGACCACCGCCATCGACCCCACCCTGCCGCACGACCAATCCGCCGACGACGCCCGCTCGCTCTGCTTCACCTCCGCCCCCCTCACCGAGCCGATGGAGCTGATCGGCAACCCGGAGGCCCTGCTCGAAATCGCCGCCAGCGCCCTGCCGCTCAACCTGGTGGTCAAGCTCTCCGCCGTCGCCCCCAACGGCCGCTCGGTACTCATCACCACCGGCTGGGCCGACCTGTCCGCCCATGGCCGCCCCGGCGAGCGCATCCGCCTCGCCGTCAAGCTGCGAGCCGCCGCCTACCGCCTGCTCCCCGGCGAACGCCTGCGCGTGGCCGTCTCCTGCGCCGACTTCCCGCGCGTCTGGCCCACCCCCGTCCCCGCCGCGCTCACCCTGTTCCACGCCGAAAGCCGCATCACCCTGCCCGTCTGCCCTGCCCCCGCCACCGATGCCCGCCCGAACTGGGGCCGCCTGCAGCCCGAGGCACTGGCCAGCGCCAACGACCGCGGCGGCCGCCAGTCCTGGGACCTCACCCGCGACCTGATGACCGACACTGCCCGCCTCTCCGCCACCAAGACCGAGCGCGTCCGCATCGACCCGCACACCGAAAT
Organism: Asaia bogorensis; assembly: GCA_945897825.1. Taxonomy (GTDB): domain Bacteria; phylum Pseudomonadota; class Alphaproteobacteria; order Acetobacterales; family Acetobacteraceae; genus CAMDGX01. Next base: position 39,206 of record CAMDGX010000032.1, read on the forward strand.
CGCCACCGACCACGAATACGGCGCCGCCGTCCCCGCCGCCCGCCCCGACCTCGCCCGCATGCACTCCACCACCACCGTGCGCATCGAACGCCCGTCCGGCGCCACCACCCTGCTCGCCCGCACCGTCACCACCGCCCACCACACCGCGGTCGAAGTGGACATCGCCGTCGACGGCCAGCCCTTCTGGAAGCGAAACTGGCTCTTCGGCGCAGGAATCAAGGAATGACCGACAGCTTCGTCGCCATCGAGCGCGGCCTCGGCCCCAACGGCCGCATCGCCGTGGTCCGCTTCGACCGCGGCATCCGCGCCAACCCGCTCTCCACCGAGGCGATGCGCCAGCTGCGCCGCGCCGCGGAAAGCTTCGAGGACGACATGGAAACCTCCGTCGTCATCCTCACCGGCAACGGCCACGCCTTCAGCGCCGGCGCCGATCTCAAGGACGCCCGCCCGGCCGACCAATCGATCGCCGAGCGCATCCACCGCCAGCGCAACGGTCCCAAGATGTGCGCCGCCTGGGAACGCATGGAACAGGTGACCATCGCCGCCATCGAAGGCTTCGCCATCGGCGGCGGGGCGGCACTCGCCGTCTCGCTCGACTTCCGCTACTGCGGCCGCTCCGCCCATTTCCGCATCCCGGAAGTGGAACTCGGCATGAACATGTCCTGGGGCTCAATCCCGCGCATGGTCGCCCTCATGGGCCCCGCCCGCACCAAGCAGGCCGTCATCCTGGCCAGCGACCGCATTCCGGCCGAGGACGCACTCGCCTGGGGCCTGGTGGAAAAGGTCGTCGACGACGGAAAGGCACTCGACGCCGCCATGGCCTTCGCCGCCCGCATCGCCGAACAACCGCCGCTGCCGGTGCGCATGAGCAAGACCACCGTCAACCGGATCGCCTTCGCGCTGTCCGAATCGATCAGCCATATGGACCCGGACCAGAACGTGCTCTCGGCGCTCACCGAGGACTACGCGGAAGGTACTGCCGCATTCAGGGAGAAGAGGAAGCCGAAGTTCAAGGGAAGGTAAGGACGTTCTTTTCTGAAAAAAAGAACCAAAAAACTTTCCCGACTTTGCACCGTGGCCCGACGGCCAGCCTCGGTGCAAAGTGGATAAAGTCTTTTTTGCTTCTTTTTTCTTCAGAAAAAAGAAGAGTCTTCCTTACGTCCCTGCTTCGAGCAACAGCAGCAACCCTTCCAGCACTTCTTCCGGCGGCGGCGGGCAGCCGCGCACGACGAAGTCCACCGGCAGCGTCGTGTCCACGCCGCCGGCCACCGCGTAGCTGCCCTTGAACACCCCGCCGTCGATCGCGCAGTCGCCGATGGCGATCACGAACTTCGGGTCGGGGGCGGCTTCCCACGCCGCCAGCAGCGGCGCCTGCAGTGCGCGCGTCACCGGGCCGGTGACGAGCAGGACCTCGGCCTGGCGCGGGCTGTCGACGAAGCGCAGGCCGAAGCGGGCGAGGTCGTAGACCACGCTGTCCAGCATCCTCAGTTCCAGCTCGCAGCCGCCACAGCTGCCGGGGTCGAGCGCGTGCAGCGACAGGCCGCGGCCCAGCCGCCGGATGCCGGCGGCCTCCAGCCGCGCCGCGAGGTCCTGGACGGCGGCCGGATCGGCGGGCGCCACCGGCATCGCGGCCGGGCGGCTGCGCAGGTTGCGCCAGACCCGGCGCAGCGGCGAGGGGGCGTCGTCGGTCACAGATCCATCCCCGCGTGTGAAATCCCGAAGGAGGCCCGCACCAGCGGCCAGTCCGCCAGATCCGCACCCCGCGCCGCGCCCTCCAGCATCGGCAGGTGCAGCCAGCCGGGATCGCGTTGGAAGGCGCCGGCGATCTGCCCGCCCTCCAGCCGCAGCCAGGTCCAGATGCCGCCGCGCGGCCCCTCGGCCCAGCCGAACCCCTCGCCGGTCACCATCGGCAGGGTCGCCACGATCTCGCCCCCCGGCAATTCGGCCAGAACGGTGCGGACCATGCGCGCCGAATCCCGCAGCTCGGCCAGCCACACCAGCAGCCGCGCCGCCGCATCGCCCGCCACCTCGCGCACCGGCGCCACGTTGAGGTCGTGGTAGGGCCGATAGCCCGGCCCGCGTCGCAGGTCCGTCGCTGCGCCGCTGGCCCGCCCGGCCGGCCCGCCTGCCGCCAGCGCCGTCGCCAGCGCAGGCGACACCATGCCGACCCCCTCCAGCCGGCGCAGCAGCGGCGCGCACAGCCCGCCGAGTTCCGCGAGGTCGCACACCAGGGCGGCGGCGGCGGCGCGCAATGCCTCCTCCCCCTCCGGCGCGATGTCGGTGGCCAAGCCGCCGGGCACCACGACATCCATCATCAGCCGGTGGCCGAACGCCCGCGCCCCGGCGCGCAGCAGCGCCTCGCGGTGACGCTGGCACTGCGCGGCAACGAGCGGCGCGCCGGCGGCGGCGGCCAGGGCGGCGATGTCGGCCAGGTGCATCGCCATGCGCTCCGCCTCGGCGATCGCCGCCCGCAGGGCCAACGCGCGCGGCGGCGGCAGCATGTCGCTCGCCGCCTCGGCGGCCCGGGCGAAGGCGATGCCGTGCGCCACCGGCGCGTCCCCGGCCAGCCGGGCGGCGAAGCGGCTGGCGGCGCGCGGGGACTTGCCGCGCATCAGCGCCGGCACCCCCTTGTGCAGCCAGCCCAGCCGCGCCTGCACCCGCGCGATGTGCCCGCCGCGCACGAACAGGCGGAACTGCCCGGCCTCAGCGATCCCCCCGGCCAGCGGGCCGATCGGCACCTGGTCCAGCCCCCCGGCCGGACCCGCCTCGCCCGGCGGTGTCACGGCGGCGCGGGGCGGCGGGCGGGCGACCAGGGGCGAAGAAACCTCCCAGGCGCCATGGTCCAGCCAGGCCCGCGCATCCACCGCGCCGTCGGCCGCATGCCCCCACAGGTCGCTCAGCGCCCGCTCGAACAGCACTGCCGCCGGACGCTGCGGCGACAGCGCCGGGTAGCGCCCGTCGACCACCGGCACCGAGACGGCCAGCATGCCCTCGGCGTCGCGCCACAGCGCATGCACCGCCAGCGCCTCCCCCCACAGGGCCACCAGCGCCAGCCCCGGCTCCGCCGCCAGCGCCGACCATTGCGCCGGCGAGACCGGGTGGCGTGGCCAGGGCCGGCAGGGCAGGCCGCCCTGGGCACGCAGGTTGGCCGCGAGGCCCATCACAGCCCCTCCGCCAGCAGGGCGAACCAGCGCGCCACGCCCGGTACCACGCCCGCCGCGACGGCCAGCGCCAGCACCAACGCCGCGGGAACGCCCGCCATGCCCATCGCCGACCGCGGCTGCCACGCATGCCACGCCGCGCGCGCGAGCCCCGCCGCGCCGGCCACCATCAGCCCCGCCAGCCCGATCGCCAGCCATGCCGAGACCTCCGCGGCATCCACCAGCAGCGCCAGCCCCGCCGCGAACGTGGCGAAGGGCGGCAGCAGCGCGAGCCCGGCCAGCGCTGCGGCGCGCACCTTTCCGCGTCCGGCCAGCGCCAGCGGGCCCAGCAGCAGCGATCCGCTCAGCAGCAGGAGCCCCGCCGCCATCGCCTCCGGCCCGCCCAGCCCGAAGCCGACCGTCGCCAGCCCCGCCTGGAACAGCACGGCATCGCGGCCCGGATGGCTGCCCGTGCGCCACAGCGACATCGCGGCCCAGCCCAGGCTCGCCAGCCCCAGCAGCAGCAGCGCCGGCCCGGGGGCGAGGGCATCGGGGTGCGCCATCGCCACCTCCCGCCCGCGCAGCAACACCAGCAGCGCGGCCGCCCCCAGCGCCGGCAGCAACGCGATCACCGCGCCGTCGCCGCGCCCGGCCGCGCGCGCCCAGCCATGCAGCGGCGCCAGCCCGGCCAGCGGCGCCAGCCCGGCCAGGAGCAGGATCCAGCCCAGCGACACCATGCCCGGCGGCAGGTCGGCCGCCATCGCCGCGAGCCCGGTCCATCGCGGCACGGCGCCGGACGCGGCCCCCAGCAGGAGGCAGCCCATCAATGCCAGCGCCAGCGCCGGCAGCGCCGCGCGCAATGCCCGCCCGGCCGCTATCCCTCCGGCGCCGACCAGCAGCAGCGCCAGCACCGCGACCTCCAGCCCCACCCAGGCGAGCACCGGCGCATCGGCCAGCACTGCCAGTTCCAACCCGGCCAGCACGCCCAGCACCTGCGCCGCGCGTGCCCCGGTGCCGGCCCCGGTGGCGGCCCCGGTGGCGCCCCGTCCGATCCAGGCGCCCAGCAATCCGGCCAGCGCCACCAGTATTCCCAGATGCGCCGAAAGCGCATCCACCAGCAGCCCCGCTTCCGCCGACGGGCGCCAGGGCAGCGCGGCGGCCAGCGCGAGCGTCACGGCCGCGACGGAAGGTGCGCCCCATCGCGCCAGATCGGCCCGCCGGGTCAAGGACAGCGCGACGGCGCCCGCTGCCGGCACCGCCACGACCGCCCAGGCGAGGGCGCTCACGACGAATCCCCGACGGCCGTCGCGCGCACGGCCACCAGGCGCCGCACCGAAGGCAGCAGCGCCGCGGCCGGCAGCACCAAGGTCGCCAGCGCGATCGCCGCCATGCCGGGGAACACCGGCACCGCGACCAGCGCCAGCACCAGCCCGTTCTCCAGCGCCAGCACGCCGGCCACCTGCCCAGCTGCGTCGCGGCGCAGCGCCATCGCCAGCCAGCCGGCCAGGATCACGGCCAGCGCCGTCGCCAGCACCGCCCCGGCCACCGGTGCTGCCACCGCCAAGGCCAGCGCCGCCACCGCCACCCCGGCGGCGGCCAGCGCCACTGGCTTGACGGGCCCGCTTTCCTCCAACACCGGCGCCAGGGCGCGCAGGCCACGCGGCAATGCGACGGCCTTGATCGCCAGCGCCAATGCCGCGACGGCCATGCCCTGCCAGCTCGCCTGCAGCCAGGCCTGGGCCAGCGCCGCGAGCGCCAGGCACGCCGCCTGGGCCGCCACCAGCGCCCCGATCGGGCCGACGCGGCGCGCGAGCAGCAGCGCCAGGGCCAGCACCAGCATCGCGGCCCCGGCCAGCGGCGGGGCGGCGCGGGCCAGCTCGTCGATCCATGCCGTGCTCATGCCGCCCCGCGCAGGGCTTGGCCGGCGAACAGCACACCGACCCCAAGGGCCGCCAGCAGCGCCGCCAGCGCCATCAGCCCCGGCATGTGCCCCGCCCGCGGCGTCGGCAGCAGGGTGCGCAGCAGGGCGATCCCCGCCGCCAGCAGGGCCATCTTGGCGACCCAGACCGGCAGGAAGATCAGCCAGTCGCCGATCGTCGTCGCCGGGTCGGGCCGGGGCGGCGGCAGGCCGGGGGGCAGCACCAGGGCCACCAGCAAGGCGAGCCACACCAGCCGCCGCAGCGCCTCGGCCGCCGCGTCCAACGCGAGATGTCGGCCGGAGAGTTCGCCCGAGCCGCCGCCGCCATCCGCCGCCATCGCCAGCAGCAGCGCCAGGCCCAACGGCAGCAGCGCCGGCAGCAGCCCGGGCGCCTCGTCGAACGGCACCTCCAGCATCGCGGGCAAGGCGGTGTCCCCGGCGGCCAAGGCGAAGGCGAACACCACGCCCAGCAACGCCGGAGCGGCCAGCGTGGCGCGCGAGAGCATCGCGGCGGCGGCGTGGCCGGCGGTGGCGGTGCCGGAATCCATCGCCCCCAGCACCGCGAGCGCCCGCGCCAGCCCGAGCAGCCCGACGATCACCAGCAGGTCGGCGGCGGGGGCCAAAGCCATGTGCGGGGTGAAGCTCGGCACCAGCGCGGCGGCCACCGCCAGCACCGCCAGCCGCGCCGCCGGCACCGCGCGCGAGATCGGGGAAGTGCCCTCGCCCACCACCGGCATCTGGCCCAGCGCGCGCGCCGCATCCCGCCATGGCTGCAGCAGGGAGGGGCCGGCGCGGCCCCGCATGCGGGCCTCGAACCAGGCGACCGCGCCGGCCAGCAGCGGGGCCGCCGCCAGCACCAGGGCGAGGTGCAGGATCTGGGCCAGGCCCGGCAACAGCACGCTCACCACAGCCCGGCTCCATGCAGCGCCAGCATCGCCATCAGCGCCAGCCCGACCAGCAGGGGGGCGAGGCGGGCGCCGAAGCCGCGGCCGGGCCATGCGACGGGGCGCTTCAGGCGCCACGACGGCAGCCGCAGCCGGGGCAGCCCGTGGCCGAGCGCCCGCGCGAAGCCCGCCGCGCCCAGTTGCGTCGCCGGGTCGCCGAACGGCAGCCAGGAGGGGGACGGCGCCTGGCCGCCTTCCCAGGCCGGGGCCACTCGGTGCCCCGCCGGCGCGCGGGTGCGGACCCCGAGCGCCACCACCGCCCCGGCCAGCGCCACCAGCAGTGCGAGGCCGAGCGGGGCGTAGCCTTGCACCGACAGCCAGCCGGACGGCGCCGCCGCCCCGGCCAGCATCGCCACCGCCGGGCCCGCCAGCGCCAGCACCACGCCCGGCACCAGCCCGCTCAGCGCCAGCAAGGCGGAGAACGCCAGCATCGCCCAGCGCCAGGCCGGCCCGACCTCCTCCGCCACGGCGGCACGGGGGGAGCGCGGCCGGCCGAGGAAGGCCACCCCGAGCCCGCGCAGCGCCGCGAAGCCCAGCAGCGCCGCCGCCAGACCGGCCGCCGCGACGACCACCAGCCCCAGCGCCCACCATTCCGCCCCGCCGCCGCGCGGCAGGGTTGTGGCCGCGCGCACCAGCAGCCACAGCCCGGCGAATCCTGCGCCCGGCGGCAGCATCGCCACCGCCAGCCCGGCCGCCAGCGCGGCGGCGAAGGTGA
>CAMDGX010000033.1 GCA_945897825.1 Asaia bogorensis
TGCGGCATGTGAGGCTATGAGGCGCGCGCCCGTGTGGCCCGCACCCTGATTGCCTCGCGCCGGCCCGACGCGAACGTGACGCTGCGCAAATCCGGCGGCGGCGTGTTCGAGATCACGGTGGATGGCGCGCTGCGCTATTCCAAGCGCGCGGCGGGCGCGTTTCCGTCGGATGCGGAGGTTCTCGCGTCGATTGGGTAGAATCGGCCGACGCATTTTGTTTCGAAATCGCTATTATTATGGACGTGCGCCGGCGCCCCTCGGTTGAGGGGTGTTTGGCGCTGTACGGGGCTTGCGGCGGGCGGTGCGCGCGCGGGGCGGCTGCGACGGCGCGGGCGTACGGGGCGGGCGGCCGGACGGAGGCCGCGATTGCGCATACCGGAAAGAACCCAATCCGGAACAAGACCCGCCTCGACGACGGCGGCGTGCGGGGCACGGCCCATGGTGGGCCTGATGATGAAAAAAGCGGCGCGCTCGTCCTCGTCGAAATCGTCGGGGGCGTGATGCCAGGCCGGCGCGGCGCGCGCGAACAGTCGGGCGAGCAGCACGAGGATCAGTGCCTCCAGCGCCGCGGCAAGGCCCAGGCCCCCGGCGTGGCCCGGACGCGCGGCCGCGGCGTCGGCCCGAAGGCCGGCACGCAGGCCTGCGGGGGCCGTGGGGTTGGGGAAACTGGGCATGGACGGAAAATTATCCCGCTTCAGCGGCCGCTTCAAAGAAATTTTTCATGAGTCGGATACATTTTGAGGTTCCGGCCATCTGGCCTATATCCTATTGATTTCCTTAATAAGTGAGGTCCAGGGGCTCGGCCCCTGGCGGGTCTGGGCGGAGCCCGGCCTTGGCTTTCCTTGCGCCCCTGGTGCAGGGTCTGCGCCGGCGGAGCGGGGCGGTGGCTCCCTTGTTGCTTTCTTCGCCCATCGGGGAGTCTTGCCGGCATGAGGATTGCGGTTTTTGGTGCGGGGGCGATCGGGTCGCATGTGGCGGCCAGGTTGGTTCGCGGGGGGGCCGAGGTTTCGGTGGTGGCGCGGGGCGCGCAGTTGGCGGCGGTTCAGGCGCGGGGGATCCGGGTGGTGGCGCCGGATTGGGACGAGGTGGTTCGGGTGGCGGCGGCGTCGGACGATCCGGCGGCGCTGGGGGTTCAGGATGCGGTGATCGTGACGGTGAAGGCGCCGGCGCTGGCGAGCGTGGCGGCGGGGATCGGACCGTTGCTGGGGCCGGAGACGGCGGTGGCGTTCGTGATGAACGGGATTCCCTGGTGGTATTTCCATGGCCATGGCGGCGCGTGGGATGGGCGGCGGCTGGGGCGGGTGGATCCGGGCGGGGCGGTGTGGGATGCCGTCGGGCCGGGGCGGGCGGTGGGTGGCGTGGTGTATTCCGCGTGCACCGTGGTGGAGCCCGGGGTGGTGAGTGTCGCGAACCGGCGCAACCGGATCGTGCTGGGCGAGCCGGACGGGCGGATGGGCGGGCGTATCGCGGCGATGGCCGCGCCGCTGCGGGAAGGTGGGTTCGCGGTGGACGAGACGGCGCGCATTCGCGATGCGATCTGGGAGAAGCTGCTGGGCAATCTGGCGATGGGGCCGGTGTGCGTGCTGGGCGGGGCGGCGCCGAAGGACCTGTATGGCGATCCCGTGGTCGAGCGCGCGGTGCGGGCGGGGTATGCCGAGGCGATGGCGGTGGCGGCTGCCGTCGGGTGCCGAGTGTCGGTGGATGTGGACGCGCAGATCGGGCATGGGCGGGCCATGGTGCATCGGCCGAGCATCCTGCAGGACCTGGAGCTGGGCCGGCCGATGGAGATCGACGGCATCTACGATGCGGCGCTGTCGCTGGCGCAGCTGGCGGGGGTGGCGACGCCGGTGCTGGACCGGCTGGTGGCGCTGGTGAAGGTGCGGGCGCGGATGGCGGGATTGTACTGACCTTCAACCCGGCGCCCGGGCACCGCACGCGGGCAGTTTACTTCCGCAATGGTGGGCGTGCGCGCATACTGCCGTAGGTGGCGGTTCTGGGGAGAAGGCAATGCCGATCCAGGTGGTGAACGGGGCGCAGCTGATGTGCAGCTTCGGGATGGCGCCATCGGCGCTGACGGTGCTGCCGGTGCGGCGCGTGAACGTGGCGAACCAGCCTTCCGCGACGATCATGGACCACAAGCCGATGGTGAACATCAAGCCGTTCGGCAGCTGCATGTCGATGGCCAACCCGACCGTGGCCTCGGCCACCTCGGCGGCGATGGGGGTGCTGACGCCGATGCCGTGCATCCCCAACACGCCATCGCCCTGGACGCCGGGGGGGATCACGGTGAACAACACCAACGAGGTGACGCTGGACAACCCGTCGATGTGCAACTGCGTCTGGGGCGGGGTGATCACCATCGCGTTTGCCGGCCAGACGCAGACGATGGTTCCCTGAGCCGGCCGCGCGGATGACAACGCTCACCCAGGATGACCGGACGCTGCGGTTCGACTCGTCGGCGGGCTTGCCGAAGGACACGCTGCTGCTGCTGGCGGTGATCGGGCAGGAGGGCATGTCCCGGCCGTACAGCTACAAGGTCGAGCTGCTGTGCGAGGATATCCACCGGGTGATCGACCCCGGCACGATGATCGGGGCCAGCGCCTCGATCGGCATGCGGATGGACAAGGACAAGCCGTTCCACTTCCGGGCCGGCTTCGTGCGCGGCTTCCAGTCCGCCGGGATGCGGGGCAAGAAATTCCGCGTGTATCGCGCCGAGATCGTGCCGTTCCTGTCGCTGCTGAACTTCTCCACCGATTTCCGCATCTTCCAGGACATGACGGTGGTGGATGTTCTGCAGGCGGTGTTCAAGGAGCACGGGCTGAACCTGGTCGACTTCTCGAAGTTGAGGACCGGCGATTTCCCGAAGATGGAATACTGCGTCCAATGCCGGGAGACGGCGTTCGACTTTGTTTCGCGGCTGATGGAAGAGAACGGCATCTTCTATTTCTACCGCCACGAGGAGACCGGCAGCACGCTGGTGCTGGGCGACGACTACATGCATTGCGGCAGGCTGGATCCGTTCAACCTTTCGGCCGGCAACGACCAGAAGGAAGGACGCATCCATGCCTGGGAGCATGCCTATGACCGGCGCACCGGGTCGTGGATGCTGGGCGATTTCAGCTTCACGCAGCCGGCCAACCCGCCCGTTTCCCAGGAGGCGAAGACCAAGGTCAAGATTCCGGCCGCCAACAACGTGTTCAAGCGCTACGACTTTCCGCAGCACATCGAGATCGCCGGCGACCTGCAGCGCTTCACGGGCATCCGCATGGAGGCGGAGGAAGGCCAGGTGCATGCGGTGCAGGGCGGCAGCCAGGTGGTGCCGTTGGCCGCCGGGCTGCGCTTCATGCTGGCGGAGCACGAGGCGTTCCCCGAGGAGAAGGGCAAGTCCTACCTGGTCACCTCGGTGCAGTTCACCGCGATGGACCGCAGCTATGACAACTCGTCGATCGGCGACGTGCTGAACGGGCTGCTGCACGGGCTCTGGAGCACCGACACCGCCAAGACACTCGGCATGGCCGCGGGCAACGAGGCCAAGAATACGGTCGGCAGCATCGGCGAGGTGCTGAGCCGCAAGATCGGCGACACGCTGGCCAACCTGGGCAAGGCGGCCCTTTCCGGCGGGCTCGCGGGGCTGCTGAGCTTCCTGACGGACCCGCTCATCAACTTCTTCAAGGGGCTGCTGGAGAAGAAGAGCGAGTTCTCGAACAGCTTCATCGCCATTCCCGGCCAGGTGACGTTCCGCCCGCCGCGCACCACGGCCAAGCCGCGCATCATGGGGCCGCACACCGCCATGGTGGTGGGGCCGAACGGGATGGACCGGCCGGGCGGGGCGGAGATCCACACCGACCAGTGGGGCCGGGTGAAGGTGAAGTTCCCCTGGGACCGCGACGAGGCGAACGACTCCACGGGGCGGACATCCGCCTGGCTGCGCGTGACCGAGGGGTGGGCCGGCGGCAAGTGGGGCACGCAGTTCCCGCCGCGCGTGGGCCAGGAGGTGCTGGTCGAGTTCATCGACGGCGATCCGGACCGGCCGATCGTGACCGGGCGGCTGTACAATCCCGGCAGCCAGCAGCCGTTCGATCCACCGAGCGGAGCGCCCGCCAGCCCGCCGCCGGGGCCAGTGCGGCCGGAGAATTCCGTGGTGCAGACCACGCAGCGGCGCAGCGGCATCAAGACCCAGTCCACCCCACGGCCCGACAGCGCCAAGTCGCGCTTCCACATGCTGCGCTTCGACGACAGCTGGCACGAGGAGCAGCTGCTGATCCGCAGCCAGGGGCGGATGGATGTGACGGCGTTCAGCAACTACTTCGAGCGCGTCTACGGCAACCGCCACATCAACATCGGCGGCAAGGACCCGGACACCAACAAGGGCGGCGGCGCCTTTGTGATGACCACGGGGGGCACCTACGACCTGCATGTGGGCGATGCGCGCTACGAGGGCGTGGATGCGGCGATGCAGATCAGCGTGAAGAGCGACGTGGCGTTCGACTTCCAGGCGAAGTGGAACACCATCGTCGGCGGCGAGGCCACGATCAACGCGCCCAAGGTGGTGGTGGAGGCGAGCCAGAAGATCACGCTGAAGGTGGGCGGGAACTTCGTGGTGATCGATCCCGCCGGCGTGTGGATCAAGGGCAGCATGGTGCAGATCAACTCCGGTGGGTCGCCCGACAGCACCGGCAACGTGACGATCACCGAGCCGCTGGATGCCTCCGTCGCCGACCCCGGCGATCCGCCGAACTGGCTGGCGCTGCATCCGCCGGGCAAGGGGGGCGGGCGGCGGACGCATACGGCGCAGGCGAAGCACGGGGTCAGCCTGACGCCGCGGCCGGATGGGACCTGGCAGTACACGCCGGGGGTGATCATCAACAGCACCGATCCGGCCTATGTGGATGCGGTGGCGCAGGACCTGGCCGTGATCAACGACACGCCGAGCGGCAAGGCCATGCTCGACAACATCGGCGCGAGCGGCAAGACGACCACGATCCAGACCCTGCCGCCGGACCAGGACATGTACGGCACCGGCGCGAGCGCGACCGATCCCAGTAAGTCTGGCGACCGCACCAATGGGGTGGGCACCGACACGACGGTCGAGTACCGCCCGTCCGACTGGCCCGATACCAGCGGCCGCACCCAGGCGCCCAGCGACGTGACGCTGTTCCACGAGATGACGCACGCGGAACACAATGCCTACGGCACCAACCAGCGCGACAACGTGCGCACCGATCGCTACGACAACGACGAGGAGTTCAACACCATCCAGGCCGAGAACCAGTACCGCGACGAGCGTGGCCCCTGGCCAGGCATGCCCGCGGACAGCCATATCCACGGCCACGACGAAACCTGAGCGCAGGCGAAGGACATCATCCATGCCACTGCCCCCCACGCTGCAACAGGATATCGTGCTCACCTGCTCGCCCGAGAAGGTGGAGGACCGGATCGTCCTGTCCTACAGCTTGAGCAACCGCGGCGCGGTCGCGGTGTACGTGATGGACGCGCTGGCGGGCATGGACCCCGTCTCGCGTGCGCCCGTGGTGCATCCTGGCCGGGCCACGGTTTGGCTGGGTCGCGACAGCCATGCGCATGTGCTGATCGGGCTTGCCCTCCTGCCGCCCGACCGCGACGTGCGCGTGCGCGCGGTTCCCGTGGCATTGCGGCTCGAACCTGGCGCGACCCTGTCGCGCACCATCGAACTGCGCGAACCCCTGGCGGAGATGAGCCCCTATTACGCCCCGGGCCCGGTTCGCGACTATCGCGTTGTGGCCATCGAGGGCCTGACCCTGCATGTGGATGTGTTGCCGCTGAGCGCGCCCGGCCTGCGGGAGGAACCGCTTGCCTTCGCGCCGGAATATACGCGGGTTGGCGCGAACAATCTGGCGGCGGCCCTGCAGCGGCTGACCGTGTCGTTCCGCACCAAGGGCCTGCATCTGCTGGTCCGCAACGACAACTATCCCCGCCCTGAATAGTCCGGCCCATGCCCAGCACCAGCGCCGCCTCGGGCGGCATCACGCTCACCTGCGACATCGCCCGGGTGGGGGACGACATCGTGTTCACCTATACGGTGGCCAACCAGGGACGCGCGACGGTGCTGGTGATGGATGCCTATCCGGTGCGCGACGGGGGGACCGGCAGGCTGGCCGCCGCGGCGGGGGCGACCACGTGGCTGGGGGCGGATGGGCAGGCGCATGTGCTGAAGGGCACCGCGACGCCGCCGGCATCGGCCGATCCGGAGGCGCCGATCCTGGCGCTGGGGGTGCGGCTCGATCCGGGCAAGGTGCTGGAGCGGCGCCATGCCGAGCGGCTGCCGCTGGCGGAGCACAGCCCCTATGTGCCCATCGGAATCGTTCCCGAGTATCGGCTGGCGCCGATCCAGGGCGTGGCGCTGACCGTCGAGGTGTTGCCGGCGTTGCCGGGGCTGGTGGCGGAGGCGCGCGAGATTGCGCGCGGCTGGTGGCGGGTGGCGGACCCGGAGGCGGCGGCCGGGCTGGTTCAGCGGTTGACGTGTTCCTTCCGCGCCCGCGGGCTGTTCATCCTGGTGCGCAAGGACGACTATCCGCGCCCCGAATTCCCGCCACCGCCGGCCGTGGCGGAGGGCAGCGCGGTCTGACCGAGCACCCATCCCTCCCAGCTTCGCAGCCAGGGATCGGGCGGGGGGGCGTCGGGGCGGTGGCCGGCCAGCACATTGATCACGGCGAGCACGCCGAGCACGCAGTCCAGCCGGTCCTCGCCGTCCGGTCGGGTGCCGAAGCCGTTGGAGAGCGCGGCGGACAGGTCGGGTGCGGGCGCCACGCCCAGGCGCGCCATGGCCGCGCGCAACGGCTGGGCCAGCGCGGCGCGGTCGGCCTGGCGGCGCTTGCTGCCGGCGAGTTTCAGGCCCAGGTGGCGCAGCGCCTCGGCGGGGTAGGTTTCGGCCACGGCGACGGCGCCCGGGGCCAGCAGCGTGCGGAAATCGCCGTCGAACGGCCATAGGCGCGGCGGGCGCGGGCCGGCCAGGGCGGGGACCAGCCAGTCGCGCCAGGCGGAGATCGCGGCCTTGCCGGTCTGGTTGGCGCCCAACGTCCAGAACAGCGGCGCGCCGGCGGGGCGTTCGGCGGTGGCGCGGTCGCACAGGCGCGACAATCCGGCGGGCCCGTCGAGCCCCAGGGCGGCGGCATGGGCGGCGCGGGTCATGCCGCGCAGGCCGCGCGCGGGGTAGAACGGGCGGTCGCAGCCGATATCGCCGAGTTCGGCGCAGACGTCGAAGAATGCCGGACGGGCGGCGAGCCCGCGCAGGAAGCCGGGAAAATTGCCGGACAGTCCGTGGCGGGCGACATAGCCACGCGGCAGGCCGAGCGGCAGGTCCACGCCCAGCGCCACTGCGCCCGCGCCGGCCCATGCCCGCAGCCGCGCGCAGAGCGTCGCGACCTCGCCGACCGGCCGCGGTTCATCCAGGTGCCACACGTCGCCGTCGCGGCGCGCCACGGCCATCCAGCGCTTGCGCGCATCCATGCTCCAGTCGGCATGGGCGGCAATTGTTGCGGACGCCATGCCGACTATGTGAGCGTGGCGGACCGCGCCCGCCCTGCCCCGCGAGAAGGCACCGAACCATGACCGAAGATGGCCGCTATGTCGCCCCCGCCCGCTGGCTGCACTGGCTGACCGCCGGGTCGATCCTGGTGATTTTCGTCACCGGGATCTGGATGGTGTTCCTCGAACCGGCCAACGAGGCATTCAAGTTCCGGCTGTACAACACCCATGAAAGCTTCGGGGTGCTGGTGTTCGTGATGGTGCTGGCGCGGCTGTGGGTGCGCTGGCGCAACCCGCCGCCGCCGCTGCCGGAGATGCCGGGGTGGATGAAGCTGGCGGCCGGGCTCAACCATGGGGCGCTCTATGTGCTGATGGTGGTGCAGCCGGTGGTGGGGTTCCTGGCGACCAATGCCTGGGGCTTCCCGCTGAAATGGTTCTGGCTGGTGCCGCTGCCCTCGCCGATCGGGCGACATGAGGTTCTGGCGCCGATCCTGTCGCAGATCCACTGGCTGGGGGCGCTGGCGATGGGCGTGCTGCTGGTGATGCATATCGGGGCGGTGGTGCAGCATACCTTCATCCGGCGCGACGGCATTCTCGCGCGGATGGCGTAGCAGTGGCGTCGGAGGCGCGCTATGCGGCGCCGGCGCGGCGGCTGCATTGGCTCACCGCGGCGGTGATCGTGGCGATCGGGCTGTCGGGGCTGGCGATCACGCGGCTGCCTTTGGGGGATGTTCCCTGGCGTGGCAAGTTGTATGCGCTGCACGAGACGCTCGGCGTGCTGCTGCTGTTCCTGGCGCTGGCGCGCGTGTGGGTGCGGTTGCGCCATCCGCCGCCGCCGTTGCCGGCCGGGATGCCGGGGGCGATGCGCGGGGCGGCGCACGGGGTGCACCTGGTGCTGTATGGGCTGATGCTGTCGTTGCCGGTGATCGGCTATGTCGCCACCGATGCCGGCGGGAACCACATCAAGCTGTTCGGCTTGCTGACCCTGCCCTCGCCGGTGGGCAAGGACGAGGCGCTGGCGGCGCGGCTGGTTCACCTGCACTTCGTCGGCACGCTGACGCTGCTGGGGCTGGTGGCGGTGCATGTGCTGGCGGTGGCGTTCCACGCCGTGGTGCGCCGGGACGGGGTGTTGCGGCGGATGGCTTGAGCCGTCAGGACAGCGGCTTCTGCGCCTTTTCCAGCAGGCGGGCGAAGAAGCCGGGCTTCTTGGGCGGCGGGGGCGGCTTGGCGGCTTCCTCGCGGGCCTTCGCCTCCTGCGCGCGCTCCTTCTCCTTGGCGGCGAGCCACTTGTCCAGGCTCATGCCGGCCTTGGCGGCCCGCTTCGCCTCGTAGTCGCGCTGGCCCTTGGTCAACTGCTTCGTCATGGCATCCTCATCGCTGGCACCTCTATTGGCAGCCCGCCCCGGCCGCTTCAAGTACCCCCCGCTTCGCCGCGGCGGCGCAGCAGCCAGCGCCCGAACACGCCCAGCACGGCATGGATCGCGATGCCGGCGGCGGACAGCAGCACGAGGGCGGCGAACATGCGCGGGATCTGCAGCCGGTAGCCGGATTCCAGGATGCGGTAGGCGAGGCCCGAGGCGAAGCCGCCCGCGCCGGCGACGAACTCCGCCACCACCGCGCCCACGAGCGCGAGCCCGCCGGAGACGCGCAGGCCGGCGAGGAAATACGGCAGGGCCGCCGGCAGGCGCAACAGGCGCAGCGTGGCCCAGCTGCCGGCGCCATTGAGGCGGAACAGGTCCAGCAACTCGGGCGGGGGGGAGGCGAGGCCGATCGTGGTGTTCGAGAAGATCGGGAAGAACGCGACGATCGTGGCGCAGGCGACCAGCGCGGCGAAGGGGTCGCCGACCCAGGCGATGATCAGGGGGGCGATGGCGACGACCGGCGTCACCTGCAACGCCACCGCCCAGGGCTGGATGGCGGCGCGCGCCCAGCGGCTGGCGGTGATCGCCACGGCCATGCCGACGCCGAGGACGGTGGAGACGGCCAGGGCCGTGAAGGTGACGACGAGGGTGGAGGCGAGGGACCCCAGCAGCAGCAGGGGCGCGGCCACGAAGGCCTGGACGATGGCGATCGGGCCGGGGATGAGATAGGCCGGCACGCCTGTCGCCCACACCGCGCCCTGCCACAGGGCGAGCGCCACCAGGCCGGCGATGACGGGGGGCCAGCTCATGTGGGTGCCATCGCGCCGCGCAGCACGCCGGTGATCTCGCGCACCAGTGCGCCGTATTCGGCGGTGAAGCGCGTCGCCGGCTCGGGTGCGAGGGGCGAGGCCAGTTCGGTGGCGATGCGGCCGGGGCGCGGCGTCATCACCACGATGCGGCGCGCCAGGAAGGCGGCCTCGTAGATCGAGTGGGTGACGAACACGATGGTGCAGCCGACCTCGCGCCACAGCGCCAGCAGGTCGTCCTGCAGGGCGTGGCGGGTGAATTCGTCGAGGGCCGCGAAGGGCTCGTCCATCAGCAGCACGCGCGGCCGGCCGACCAGGGCGCGGGCGATGGAGACGCGCATGCGCATGCCGCCGGAGAGTTCGCGCGGGCGGGCGCCCTCGAAGCCGGCCAGGCCGACGCGGGCCAGCGCGGCGCGCACCTCGGCGCTCGCGGCCTCCCGCGCGATGCCGCGCAGGCGCAGCGGCAGCCACACGTTTTCCTCGGCGGTGGCCCAGGGCAGCAGCGTCGCGTCCTGGAACACGACGCCGATCTCGCCCGGGCCAGGCGCGCCGCCGGCCCAGCGCAGCGCGCCAGAATCGGGTGCGTCGAGCCCGGCGATCAGCCGCAACAGGGTGGACTTGCCGCAGCCGGAGGGGCCGAGCAGGGCGACGAAATCGCCGGCCGCGATGGCGAGGTTGGCACCGCGCAGGGCCTCGGTGCCGTTCGGGAAGCGGCGGCCGACGCCCTCGATGGCCAGCAGCGTCATCGCCGGGATGCGGCGCCGACGATCCAGTGCCGGGCCTCCGCGGGCGACCACCAGCTGACCACCAGGTGCTGCGCGTGCGCGGCGATGCGGATCGCCTGTTCGGGTTCGCTTTCGACGAAATGGGTGCAGCCCCAGCGTGTGGCGGCCTCGGCCTTGTAGCGGGCGACGGAATCGAGGTCGGTGGGCGTGCCGGCCGGGCGCATCTGGAGCGGCAGGCCGCCATGGCCGTGGCGGGCGAGCCAGCTTCGCGTCGGCTGCTCGTCGATGTCGGGCCGGCCGGTGATGACCACGGCGCGATCGGCGGAGAAATCGGGCAGCGTGGCGAAGGGGGCCAGTTCGGCGCGGCGGGCCAGGGCGGCCGCGAGGTCGGAATCGTAGTCGGCGCGGGTGATGTCGGGCAGGAAGATGCCGTCGAGATCGAGGCCGAAGAAGGGGGCTTCGTGCGCGCGGTCGGCGGGCTCGCCCAGGGCGCGGCGGGCGCGGGCGGCGGGCGTGGCCTCGCCGCGCTCCCATGGCAGGCGGAAGAATTCGGTCATCGGGTGCGACAGGTCGGGGATGAGGCCGGTGGTCTGCGGGTCGTGCACGATGGTCAGGCTCAGCGTCTCGGACCCTGCTGCGGCGCAATCGGCCAGCACGGCGCGCATGGTGGCGCCGGTGGCGCAGCAATCGTCGACCACCAGCAGCCGGCCGCGCGGGCGCTCGCCGAGCCAGGTGACGGTGTTGGCGCGCCGGTCCCAGGCGACCATCGCCATCGGCAGGGCGAGCATCGCGGCGGCCATGGTGGCCGGCACCAGCCCGCCGCGGACGATCGCCACCACGGTGTCCGGCTGCCACGCGGCGGCGCGGTCCATCAGGGCGGCGACCATGCGCTCGGCCTGGTCGTAGCCGATGAAATGCGGCATGCGGCTGGTGTCGAGGCCCTTCCAGGGCGCGGGAGCCGTCACCGCTTCAGCTCGATCCCCACGCGCCGGTTCACGAAGCGCGTCGTGTAGGCCTTGGCGATGTCGATGCCGGGCTTGTGGACGCCGATGGCCACCTGGGAGTCGTAGAACGCCTTCCAGCGTTCGTCGGTCATGGCGCCGATGCCCAGCTTCAGCGCGTCGCCGGAATCGAGGATACCGCGCTCCTTCATGACGCGATGGCCGTAGTCGATCAGGTCCTGCGCCATCTCGGGATTGGCCTCGCGGATCAGCCGGTTGGCCGGGGCGGGGTCGCCGTAGAGGTAGGAATACCAGCCCTCGATCGAGGCATCGATGAAGCGCTGCACCAGGTCGGGCTTCTGGTCGACGAGGCGGCGCGAGGTGGTGACGATGTTGGCGTAGCCGAGGTAGCCCGCGTCGGACAGCATCAGCACGCGCGGCACGATGCCGGATTCCTTCTGGATCAGGAACGGCTCCGACGAGACGTAGCCCTGCTGCACCAGGTTCCGGTTGGCGATGAACGGGGCCATGTTGAAGGTGTAGGGCCGGATCTGGCTGTCGGTGTAGCCGTATTTCGCGGCGAGGAAGCGCCACCAGCCGGCGCGGGTGTCGGCGCCGATGGCGATCGGCTTGCCCTTCAGCGCCTCGAAGCTGTCATTGCCCACGTTCGGGTGGGCGATCAGCACCGCGGGTTCCTTCTGGTACATCGCGGCCACGGCGAGGTAGGGCAGGCCCTCGGCGGCGAACTCGATGGCGCGGCCGCCGGCGAGGTTGAAGTCGATCTGGCCGGCGATCATCAACTGCATGTGGTTCACCTGCGGCCCGCCCTGGCGGATCGTCACCTGCAGGCCGCGCTTGGCGTAGAGGCCGGTGGCGACGGCCTGATAGTAGCCGCCGTATTCCGCCTGGGCGACCCAGTCGAGCCCGAAGGTGACCCGCTCCTGCGCCCGGCCGGGCGCCGCGACGGCCAGGGCCAGCATCGCCAGCGCCACGACAGTACTCAGCCTCATTGGTTCAATCCCCATCGATGCACCACCGGGCGAGCATGTTGGCTTGCCACCCCGCTTGTCGAGTGCCGCCGCGGCGCCCGCGCGCGATTGCAGTATTTTATTCTGATATCGTTTCATCCTGACCGCTGCAGGATCCATGGCGACGCTATTTTTCGCCCCATTTCCGTCTTGAGAAACTATTCAAGTTTTTCCAGACGCTCCATGTGACCATAAAATCAAGCAATCACCCAAGATATCGAGTCCCAGGAATCGCATCACGTTTGCGAGTGACAGCACTTCAACTGTTCGTCATAAGGGCCACGACACACCACGACGGTTTGTTGTTCCGCAAGATGAATTCTTGCGACTCACTTATGATCGACTGCCCCTTGGCTGCGCCACGGCCGCGGGAAGGTCGGACCTCTGCTGGGAGACCCACCGCATGGCTCTGCTGAACGTTGGCGCCGGACAGGCCTATCTCACCATCGCCGCCGCCGTCGCGGCATCGTCCCCGGGCGACACGATCCTGATCGCCGCGGGCACCTACACGAACGACTTCGCCTATATCGGCCACGACCTGACGCTGAAGGGCGTCGGCGGCCTGGCAAAGCTCGAGGCCACCACCGCGCCGCCGAACGGCAAGGCCATCCTGACGACCAATGCCAATGTCACCATCGACCACCTGGAGTTCACCGGCTGCGCGGTGCCGGACGAGAACGGCGCCGGCATCCGCTACGAGGGCGGCAGCCTCACGGTCAGCCACTCCTGGTTCCACCACAACCAGAACGGCATCCTGGCCGCATCCTCCCCCGGCGGCCAGATCTCGATCGACCACAGCGAGTTCGACCACAACGGCAACAACGACGGCAAGACGCACAACATCTACGTCAACGACATCGCCCGCCTGTCCATCACCAACAGCTTCTTCCACGATGTCAGCCAGGGCCACCACATCAAGAGCCGCGCGCAGGAGACGGTTGTCACCGGCAGCCGGCTGGTCGACGGCGCCACCTACGGCGGCAGCTACAGCATCGACCTGCCCAATGGCGGGGTCGCGACCATCACCGGCAACTATATCGAGCAGGGGCCGCTCGCACCCAACCGCACGCTGATCCACCTGGGCGGCGAGCCGTACGCCTCCTACCCCGGCACCAGCCTGACGATGACCGGCAACATCTTCGTCAACCTCGCCACCAGCGGGCCGCCGGTGCTGTTCCGGAACGACTTCTGGCTCGACGGCGTTAACGCGCCCGCGACGATCAGCGGCAACACGCTGTACGGCATCACCCCCGACCAGATGGTCGTCGGCACCGCCACCATCGGCGCGAACAGCTTCCCGACGGGCCCATTTCCGACACCCGACCTGTCATCGCCGATCGATGCTGCCTGCTTCCGGGCCGGCACCCGGCTCGCCACGCCGGAGGGGCCGGTGGCGGTGGAGGACCTCGATCCCGGCGACGAGGTGACGACCGCCTTCGGCGCCCGGTTGAAGGTGCGCTGGATCGGCCATCGCACGCTGGATTGCCGCCGCCATCCGCGGCCGTGGGACGTGATGCCGGTGCGCATCGAAGCCGGCGCCTTCCGCCCCGGCATGCCACGCCGCGACCTGTGGCTGTCGCCCGACCACGCCCTGTTCGTGGACGGCGTGCTGATCCCGGTGCGCTACCTGATGAACGGCGCCACGATCCTCCAGGAAGAGACCGACGAGGTCACCTATTTCCACGTCGAGACGCAGAACGCGACCGGTGCCGCCAGCCACACCGTGCTGCTGGCCGAGGGCCTGCCCGCCGAAAGCTACCTCGACACGGGCAATCGCCGCGCCTTCGCCAATGGCGGCGGCGAACTGCAGCTGCATCCCGATTTCGCGCTCGACATCTGGAAGCGGGCCGGGATCGCGCCGCTGGTGCTGGAGGGCCCGATCCTGCGCGCGGTGCGCCATCGCCTGGCCATGCGCGCCATCGCCATGGGCCATCGCCTGGTGAACAACCCGTGCCTCACGCTGGAAGTGGATGGGCGCGTGGTGCCGCAGCAGCCGGGGGAAGGCCCGTCGGTGTTCCTGCTACCGCCCGGCGCGCGGGAGGCACGGCTGCATTCGCGCACCTTCGTGCCGGCGCATGTGATCGCCGGCAGCGACGACCATCGCCCCCTGGGGGCTGGCATCACCCGCCTGGCGCTGGACTGGCAGCCGGTCGACCTCGCGGCGCTCGGGGATGGCTGGCACACGCCGGAGCCCGGGCACCGCTGGAGCAACGGCGCCGGGCGGATCGTGCTGAACGGCGCAAGGCGGGTGGACGTGGAGGCGGGCGTGCCCGGCCTCTACTGGGAACGCGAGGTGCCGGCGCTGGCCCCGCCGGCCCGTCGCCCCAGCACGTGGCGGCCCATGGCGGTCTGAGGCGAAGAAGTCGCCGGCCGGCCTTGCCAAGCCGCCGGCGCCGCCGCAACTGTGCGGGATGAGCACGCCCGCCCCTCACCCGGCCCCCCACCCCGCCTATGGCATCTCCGCCACCATCTCCTTCGGCCTCGCCGGCCGGCGCGCCATCGTCACCGGCCATCGCGGCGGCATCGGGGGCGCGGTCGCCGCGCTGTTCGCCGCCGACGGTGCGGAGGTGATCGGCCTCGACCTGCCGGAGTTCAACCTCGCCGATGCCGCGACCGTGGAGGCGCGCGCCGCCGCCATGATCGCCGAGCGCGGCCCGGTGGACATCCTGGTCAACTGCGCCGGCATCACCGTGCTGGGCAGCGTGCTGGAAACCGACCTGGACGAGGTGCAGCGGGTTTTCGCGGTGAACTTCCTCGCCCCCTACGCGCTGATGCGCGCCGTGCTGCCGGGCATGATCGCGCGGGGCAAGGGCGCGATCATCAACGTTGCCTCCGACCAGGCGCTGATCGGCAAGCCGCTCTCGGCCGCCTATGGCGCGAGCAAGGCGGCCATCGCCCAGCTTTCGCGCTCGGCCGCGCTGGACTGGGCGGCGCACGGCATCCGCGTGAACGCGATCGCGCCGGGCAGCACCGATACCGTGATGCTGAACCAGGTGATCGGCCAACTCGCCGCCAAATACCCCGACCGTTTCCCCACCGATTCGGCCGGCGCCTACACAGACGCGGTGCCGATGAAGCGCTTCGCCGACCCCGGGGAGATCGCGGCCGCCATCGCCTTCCTCGCATCGGACGCCGCAAGCTTCGTCACCGGCGTGGTCTTCCCGGTGGACGGGGGCACGACGGCAGCATGAGGGGGGCGGCATGAACGGTCCCACCACCCGACTGGCCGTCGTCACCGGCGGCACGCGCGGCATCGGGCTGGCGATCGCCCGCCGCCTGGTATCCGACGGCTTCGGCGTCATCGCCGCGTCCCGCGCGCCGGTGGACGACCTGCCCTGGGGCATCACCCATGCTCGGCTCGACGTGACGGACCGCGCCGCAGTCGACGCGCTGTTCGAGCGCCTGCCGAAGCTCGACCTTCTGGTGAACAATGCCGGCCTTGCCGGCGCGCAGGACAACGACGCCGACGACGCGCTGTGGCACGCGATCCTAGCCACCAACCTGACCGGCGCCTGGTATTGCAGCCGCGCAGCACTGGCCCGCCTGCCCGACCGCACCGGGCGGATCGTCAACATCGCCTCCGTCCTCGGGCTGCGCGGCGTGCCGGACCAGCCGGCCTATGTCGCCGCCAAGCACGGGCTGGTCGGGCTGACGCGCGCCATGGCGATGCAGGCAGCACCCCGCGGCATCACGGTCAACGCCATCTGCCCCGGCTGGGTCGAGACCGACATGGCCGCCCAGCGCTATGCCGAGATTGGCATCACCGCTGAACAGGCCGCCGCCGGCGTGCCGATCGGCCGCGTCGCCTCGTCGTGGGAAGTGGCCGACATGGTCGCCTTCCTGGCACGGGCCGGCGCCGGCAGCATCACCGGCCAAGCGATCCCGCTCGACGGCGGAAGCACCGCCCGTGCCTGAAGCGCGGGTCAAGGCGGCGATCTGGGTGTCCATGGCGCTGCGCATGGGCAACGGCGCCGGGCGCTACGGCGTGGTGCTGCGCAAGGGCGACCCCGATTCCGGCGGCATCCTGGTCGTGCTGCACGGCAAGCTCGGAATGTCGGTGTTGAGCCAGATGCGCGGTGCGGAGGGCGAAGCCGCCTGGCTGCGGGCAACCGGCCCGGACCCGGTCGACCAGGCCACGGCCGACGCCTATGTGGCGCGCCAGACCGGCTTCGACCCCGATTTGTGGGTGCTGGAGTTCGAAAGCCCCGACCTGCTGCCGCCCTTCGAGGCGCGCATCGTCTGAGACCCCAGGGCCGCGTCAGCCGGGCGTGGTGTGACGCCACTGCTCAGCCTCGATGGTGCCGAACAGGGTGACGGTGCCGACCCGGGCGGCGCCCAGCTTCTCCAGCACGCGGCAGGAGCGCTGGTTGCCGGGCACGACGTAGCTGACGAGCGACGTCATGTTCTTCTGCAGGAAGGCCCAGCGATGCAGGATGGTCGCCGCCTCGGTGGCATAGCCGCGGCCCCAGTAGGGCTGGTCGAAGCCGTAGGCCAGTTCCGGCTCCTCCCACTCATAAGGGTGCAGGATGCCGGCGCGGCCCATGAAGCGGCCGGTGCTGTTATCCACCACCGCGAACATGCCGTAGCCGCGCAGCGCCCATTGGCCCAGCATGCGCGCCATGCCGTCCCACGTCTCGGCCCGGCTGCGGACCACGCCGGTTCCGAGCGTTTTCATCACCTCCGGGTTCGCGTGCATCGCCGCGAAGGCGTCCAGGTCGCCGGCCTGCAGGCCACGCAGGGTCAGCCGGGGGGTCAGCAGGGTGGGAATCGGTGTCGTCATGGCCGCCCCATAGCATGGAAATCGCCTGGCGGGCTTCGCGCCCCGAAGAATTCGGTTACTCTCGGCGGTGGAGGAGAATCGGCCCCGGTGGGTCGGCCGGCCTTCAAAGCCGGTTGGGGCCGCCATGCAGTCCCGGGTGGGTTCGACTCCCGCTCTCCTCCGCCAGCGGGCCCGCGGGATAGGCGGGCGTTTCGGCGAAGCCACAGTCTGTGTCTTTTTAGCCACAGTGATGAATGTAAACGAGCTATAACACTTTGGTGAGCCTCTGCGGGCTGGTCCGGCCGCATCCCCGGGGCTAAATACCGTTTCAGGATTCGGGTGCTAAGGCCCTGGAATCACCAAGCCGCGTTCCCCTCCCGGTTTTACGGCAGGGGCACATTGAGGAGAAGACACTGATGAACTTGCGCAATGCGCTGCTCGCCGCCGCGATTGTGGCCGCCCCGGTCGCGATGGCCCCGGCTTCGGTCCAGGCCCAGCCCCTCAACGGCGTGTATGTCGGCGCCGGTGCCGGTGTGAACTGGCTGACGGACACCAACATCCGCGCGCCCGGCACCGGCAAGATCAAGTCGGATATCGGCTTCGTCGGACTCGGCAGTGTCGGCTACGCCTTCGGCAACGGCTTCCGCGTGGAGCTCGAGGGCAACTACCGCTACCAGGAAGTGAAGGCGAACGGTGTCGGTGGCCGCCTGCAGAGCTACGGCCCGATGGTCAACGCCCTGTACGACTTCGACGCCGGCCTCGGCTGGGCCACCCCCTATGTGGGCGTGGGCGTCGGCTACCAGTGGGGCGAAGTCAGCGGTGGTGGCACCAACACCAGCTCCAAGGGCGCATGGGCCGGCCAGGGCATCCTGGGCGCCGCCTTCGCGATCCCCGACGCTCCCGGCCTGGCCGTGACCGCCGAGGCCCGCGTGCTCGGCACCTTCGAGAAGGTGCGTTATGGGAACACCGGCTCCACCGACCCGCAGCTGAACGTGTCGGGCCTGCTCGGCCTGCGCTACAACTTCGGCGCAGTGGGCGCCCCCGCGGTGGCCGCTGCTCCGGCCGCCGTTCCCGCTCCGGCCCCGGCCCGCACCTACCTGGTGTTCTTCGACTGGGACAAGGCTGACCTGACCCCGCGCGCCCGCCAGATCATTGCGGACGCCGCCCAGGCCTCCACCCGCGTCGCCACCACCCGGATCGAAGTGGCCGGCCACGCCGACCGCACCGGCACCGCGCAGTACAACCAGGCCCTCTCGCTCCGCCGCGCCAACGCGGTCGCCGCCGAGCTGGTTCGCCTGGGCGTTGCCCGCACCGCGATCGACATCCAGGCCTTCGGCGAGAGCCGCCCGCTGGTCCCGACCGCCGCCAACGTGCGCGAGCCGCAGAACCGCCGCGTCGAGATCGTCCTGCGCTAAGCAGAGCGTCTCTTCCCGATCAGGAAACCGGCCCCGAAAGGGGCCGGTTTTTTTGTTGCCCGATCCGCGACAGGCAGCCGCAACGAGAAACGCCAGGAAGGTCTCCCTTCCTGGCGTTTCTCGTTGCGGCCCGGTCGATGCCGTCAGCGGCGCGTCGCAGCCGGGCGCGATTGCCGTGGCGCCGGCGCGGGCGTCGCGGGGCATTCGTTCACGTTGAACGGCTGCGAGATCGTGCGGCTGGCCGCCAGCGCCGGCACCTCCGTCGAGGATTTCAACGCAGCGACATCGGCATACAGCTTCTGCCCGTCGGTGCAGAACCGCGCGTTGTCGATGATCCGCCGCCGGGACTGCGCGTTGGCCAGGTTGGTGATGTACTGGTCATACTCGGTCTGGCCGCGCCGGCCGTAGTGCCGGGCGAACCAGCTGCTCAACTCCCGCTCCTGCGGCAGCAGCGCCGTACGGTGGGCGGCAATGAAGGCGTTGTATTTGTCGGTGGCGTCGCAGGCCAGGGCCGTGACCATCAGCCGGCTCTTGAGCCCCGCGACCTGGAACGCCGCCTTTTCGGCTGGCCGGGCGCAGAACGGCGCATCCGGCACCGGCTCCTCCGCCACGATGGGCAATTCGGCGCGCTGCGCCGGCGGCGGGGGCGCACACTGGGTCAATCCCAGGACAAGAAGACAGGCTAGTGCGGGGCGCATCGACCACTCCAGTGCGAACTCAGGGCTGCGGCCTTTGCCCGATGCGGGCCCGGCCGCGCCCTCAATACAGGCGGCGGCGTGGCCACGACAACAGTGGATGGTGAAGGCAAGCGGCGGATGGCCCGCATGGCTGCGGCAAGGCAGAGTGCGGGAACCTGAACCGCACGAGGAGACAGGGCATGACCACCCTGGACGACACCCGCTGGAACCTGGTGGCAACCCGCACCCAAGCCGATTTCCTCTATGCCGTCGCCACGATGGGGATCTACTGCCGCCCCGGTTGCCCCTCCCCCCGGCCGCGGCGGGAGAACGTGCGCTTCTTCGCCACGGTCGGCGATGCCGAGGCCGCCGGCTTCCGCGCCTGCCGCCGGTGCGACCCCAAGGGGGAGCGCGAGGCCATCGCGCGCGCCGTGGTGCAGGCCGCCTGCGCCACGATCGAGGCCAGCGAGGCCATCCCCTCGCTGGAGGCGCTCGCCCGGCAGTCCGGCTTCTCGCGCTTCCATTTCCTGCGCCTGTTCCGCGACCACACCGGGGTGACGCCGCGCAGCTATGCCGAGGGCGTGCGCGCCCGCCGGCTGCAGGCCGCCCTCACCCAGGGCGCCCGCGTCGCCGATGCGATCCAGGAGGCCGGTTTCGGCTCCGAATCCCGGGTCTACGAGGATACCGGCCGGCTGCTGGGCATGACCCCCGGCGCATTGCGGCGCGGCGGCGCGGGGGAAGTGATCCGCACCGCCTTCGCCGACTGCCCGTTCGGTCGGCTGCTGGTGGGTGCCACGGCGACCGGAGTCTGCTTCCTGGGATTCGCCGAGCCGGATGACGCCCTGATGGGCGACCTGCGCCGCCGCTTCCCCCGCGCGACCGTGGTGGCGGACGACGCCGCCCTGGCCGAGATGGTAGCCGCCGTGCTCGCCTTCATCGAGGAACCACGCCAGGCGCTCGCGCTGCCGCTGGACCTGCGCGGCACGGCGTTCCAGGTGCGGGTGTGGGAGGCGCTCCGGCAAATTCCCCCCGGCGAGACCCGCACCTATGGCGCCCTGGCCAGGATGATTGGCGCGCCCAAGGCCGTGCGGGCCGTCGCCCGTTCCTGCGCCACCAACCCGGTTTCGCTGGCGGTGCCCTGCCATCGGGTCGTCGGCAGCGACGGCGACCTGACCGGCTATCGCTGGGGCGTGCCGCGCAAGCGGGAGATGCTGGCACGCGAGCGGCGGGCGGCCACGCGGCCAGCGGGGTGACATCGACGGGCCGGAAACGCGCAAAATCGCGACGACCCGAAGGTCGCCGCGTTCTTGTGCTCAGATACAGGCGGGATCAGCCGGGCGCCGAAGCGCCCGGGCGGTCTCAGCCGCGGCGGCGGCGGGCGAAGCCCAGCGCCAGCATGCCGGCACCGAGCAGCGCCATCGAGGCGGGCTCCGGAGTCGTCACGCCGTAGGTGTACACCACCGTTGCACTGGCGGTAGCAGTGGTAACCTGACCGGCGATCGAGTTGCCACCGGCGAAGTTGTTGAGCAGGCCGGTCTGGGTGCCGACGTTGATGTTGAAGGAGCCACCGCCCGGAATGGCGTAGGACGAGAAGTCGAAGGGAATGAGGGGACCCGAGTTGCCCGAAGCGAGCACCGGACCAACGACGGTCGACGCACCGGCGGCGAGCGATACGGGACCCGTCGATGCATTCAGCGTGAAGATCGGGTTGGTCACCGTGAAGCCGGTCAGGGCCCCAACGTTGAACTGCGAGATGGTGGTCGCGGACCCACCCTGAGTGTCCAAGTTCGTATTCGTCAGCGAGATCGTGGTCTCGATCGAACCGGTGATCGTCAGGACCATCGAGGTCAACGGACCCAGATTGGCGTCGAAGGCCGTGCACGAGAAAGTGCCGGGCGTCGAGCCACCCAGTTCGGTCAGGCCGGACACGTTGCCGCACACGCCGTTGACCACCGTGGCGGACGACGGAGCGGCCATGGCCACCGTGCCAACCAGCGCGACCGCTGCGAGCTTGAGGAATGTGTTCAAGAGACTTCTCCTAGAAACAAACGCATTTGGGAAGATGGATAAGCAAGCGGTGTGCCAGAGTGAATTCCTCTTTGGATTCAATGGCCTGACCGAAGCGCTCGGGAACCGGAGCACCAATTCGTAAAATTTCCCGACTCACGGGCCAACCGCCGGCCTGCCGGAGCGCCGGCGACGCGCCCGGACAGGCGACTTTGCCCCCTTGTAAGATATTGAAAATATTGATCCGCCTCCATCCAGACTGCACGCGCGACCGGAACCGCCGGGTCCACGTGCCGTGCGATGATGTAAAGAATGCTGACAAGGGCACCCCGAACTCCGGACCTGGGAACGGTCGCCGACAGTTCCCCGCTGCCGAAGTCCGTTCGGATCAAGCACATGCAAGTGCTAGCGAAACCGACGGACGTTCGGCCGCCTCAGGCGCAGGGCCGCCGCTCGCCGTCCATGGCGCCCCGAACCGCGGCAACCAGCCGCTCCCGGAACAGCGCGGGGGCGAAGCGCAAGGCCGCCTCCCGGCAGCGCGCGGCGTCGAAGCCCGCGCGTTCCAGCCGGTCCACGGCCGCGACGATCGCATCCGGCGCCTGGCGGTCGAACAGGATGCCGGTTCCTTCGGCCACGATGTCGCGCGCACCGCCGCTGCCGAATGCAACCACCGGCGTGCCGCAGGCCAGCGCCTCGGCGAGCACGATGCCGAAATCCTCCTCGCCGGCGAACACGAAGGCGCGCGCGGCGCGGAGCAACTCCACCAGTTCCTCCTGCGGCACGGCGGGGCGAAAGGTGATGTTCGCCGCCCCGGCCGCCGCCGCGCGCACCCGCCCATGCGCCGGCCCGTCGCCGACGATCAGCAGCTTCCGCTCAGGCATCGCGGCAAACGCCGCGGCAACCAGGTCCACCCGCTTGTAGGCCACGTGACGGGAGGCCACGAGATAGGTGTCGCCGCGCGCCCCGCCCGGGGTGAACACGTTGATATCGACCGGCGGCGGCACCACCAGCGCCTCCCGCCGGTAGGTCTTGCGGATGCGCCGCGCGATGTAGGTCGAGTTGGCCAGGAACACATCGACGCCGTTCGCCGTCCCCTGGTCCCACCGCCGCAGCCGCGCCAGCAGCAGCCGCGCGGCGATGCCCCGCAGCCCCCGGTCGAGGCCGGATTCGCGCAGGTACTGGTGCTGCAGGTCCCATGCATAGCGCATCGGCGAATGGACGTAGCTCACATGCACCGTGTCCGGCCCGGTCAGCACGCCCTTGGCCACCGCGTGGCTGTTCGACAGCACGAGGTCGTAGCCGGAGAGGTCGAGTTGCTCCATCGCCAGCGGCATCAACCCGAGGTAGTGCCGGAACCAGCGCCGGGCGAATGGCAGGCGCTGGATGAAGCTGGTGCGCGGCGTGCGGCCATGCAGGAAGAAGCGGCGCTCCGCCGGCAGGAAATCCACCACCGCGAACAGGTCCGCCTCGGGGTAGCAGAGCAGCATCTGCTCCAGCACGCGCTCGGAGCCCGCATACTCCTGCAGCCATTCATGCACGATCGCGACCTTCATGCGGCCTTGTCCGCGCTCGCAAGACCGGCCGCAACCCCGGCAAGGCGACGGGCGGCAGCCTCCCAGGTGTAACCGGCCGCCCGCGCCCGCCCCGCTTCCCGCAGCCGGTCGGCGAGCCCCGACTCGTCCAGCACGCGCGCGACGGCCGCGGCAATGTCATCCGGGTTGCCGGGATCGGCCAGCAGCGCCGCATCGCCGCACACCTCCGGCAGCGCCCCGGCACGGGCAGCGACGACGGCGCAGCCACATGCCATGGCCTCCACCGCCGGCAGGCCGAAGCCTTCGTAGCGCGAGGGGAACACGAAGCACGCCGCCTGCTCGTAGAGTGCGCGCAGCCCGGCATCGTCCACCCGGCCGACGGCGCGCGCCGGGTGCGGCAGGTCGGCGCCGGCGAACACGCGGCCATCGAGATCGCCGGTCACCACCAGGGTGCCCCCGCGCGCGGCCAGCATGCGGGCCGTGGCGCCCAGGGCGGCGAGGTTCTTGTGCGGCGCCAGGCTGCCCACCGCCAGGACATAGGGGCCCGCGAGGCCGAGCCTGCCAAGGATGCCCGGATCAGCGGGCACCCGCGTCATGTGCTCCGCGCCCTCCCCCACCACCGCGATCGCACCCGCGGCCACCCCGAGGTGGCGCGCAAGCTCGGTGCGCGAGAACGCGGAGACGGTCGCCAACGCCACGCCGTGCCACGCCAGCCCGCGGTGCAGCCAGTGATACCAGGTGCGGAAGCGCCAGCCATAGGAACCCGGAACCGCCATCGTCGCGGCATCGTGGATCACCACGACCTGCCGCCGCAGCCCCAGCGGGGCGGTGTTGCCGAGGTTCAGCAGTACGCCACCGCGGGCATGGCGCGGCAGGTCGAGTTGCTCCCAGGCCTGTCCGCGCAGGAAACCGACCTGCCGCACCGGCAACCCGTCCTCCGAGCGTGCGCCGCGCGGCGCCAGTACCTCCAGCGGTTCCTGCTTGGCCAGGGCGCGCGCCATCTCCACGCCGAAGCGCTGCACCCCGGTCATGCCCTGGGCCAGGAAGCGACCATTGACGAAAAGCGGGCTCAAGGCGTCGCCAAGGCAAGCCGTCGCCCCGCCTGCCGCGCCTGCTGCCGCGCATCCGCCTCCACCCGCGCCGCGCAGGCGATCAGTGCGCCTATCAAGAGATAGAGGTCCGGCGCATTCAGCGCCGGCGCAGACATGACCGCCGCCGTCACATGCCCCAGAACGGCGGCCGAGAGCCCGTCCAGCGCCATCAACTGCCCGCGCGTCGGCGCCAGGCGCCGGGCCCGCCCAACCTGGCGCACCAGCCTTACGATGAACCAGATCAGCAGCCCGCAGCCGAACAACCCGAGATTGGCCAGCAACCCCGGCACCAGGCTTGACGCCCGCACACTCCCCCAGCCGGCCCCCAGCCCGAAGCTGGGATACAGCACCCCGACGCTGTCCAGGTCGAGCCCCGTACGGTTCTGGAACGATTCACCCTCCGCCTTGCTCAGGCTCTGCCGCGTCACCAGCGCGATCGACTCCTCCACCCGCGACGAGAGCGTGGCGATCGAAAGGGCCGCGGCAATGGCGATCGCGGCCAGCGGCACCGCGAACACGAAGATGCGCAGCGCAACCTTGTTCGGCGCCAGGGCAAGGCCGTAGGCCACCAGCGCCACGCTGCCCACGGTCAGCACCGCGAAGCCGGTGGTCGATGTGGACAGCAGCAGCGCCCCGACCGCCAAGGGCAGCAGCAGCAGCGCCATCCGGTTGCGATGCCCGCGCAGCACCAGCCAGGTGCAGCAGTAGATCGGGCCCGACAGGTAGTAGGCCAGGGCCGCCGGCTCGCTGAACGGGCCGTTGATGCGCGGGACGATGCCCATGGTCTGGCCCGGAAAGATCGCCCAGCCCGGGTTCGAATACAGGAACGCGGAAGGATACCAGACGCCGCCCAGCTTCTGCGCCAGCTGCCACGCGCAGATCGCCGCCACCACGAAGCCGCAGGCAAGGTAGGCCTGGAGGATCCGCAGCGGATCCACCCGCGAGCGCCCCAGATGCAGCGCCACCCCCACCAGCACCGCCCCGTCGATCAACAGGTAGAACGACTGCGTCACGTTCGACATGCTCGGATAAAGCGGCACCGCGATGTCGTACGGCGGCGCCAGCTTCTGCGGCCACACGGTGAAGCTGCCGGCGAACAGCCGCGGCACCAGGATGGCCGTCACCAGCGCGTAGGCGGCGGTCAGCAGGAACGGCTCCAGCGTCCGCCACGCCCGGTCGGCGGCCGGAAACCGCGCGCCCAGGAAGAACTGCAACGCGACATAGGCCAGGAACAGGCAGGCCGGGATCACCCCGGGCGGCAACCCATAGGTGCCGATCACCAGCGGCGTCGCCGCCCCGAAGGCACCGGCCAGCAGCACCAGGTACAGCTGCCAGGTCGGCTGCAAGATCGCCGCGGCGCACAACGGCAGCAGGGCGTAGCCGAACATCGTCAGCTGCATGGGCGGTGGGGTGCGAGCCCCTCTCCCCGCAACGCCTGGCGACCGCAGAGGAAGCCCAGCGTCATCGCGTGGTGCCTCAGCGCAGGTAGCTGCCGTATTTGCGGTGGACATAGGCATGGCTGCCCTCGGAGGCCGCCAGCGCCCGCAGGTTCGCCTGCGTCACCACCACGCCCGCCACCTTGGCGCCATACACCCGCAGCTGCTTCAGCGCCTGCAGCACCAGCATGCGCGGCGTGCGGCGCCAGCGCACCACCATCACCACCGCATCGGCCATCAGCGACAGCACCCGGCTGTCCACCACCGCCAGCACTGGCGGCGAGTCGATCACGATGATGTCGTACTGCCCCCGCGCCTCGGTGATCAGCGCCCGCAGCGCATCGGAGGAAACGATCGTCTGCACGTTCTCGCGCGTGCCAGCCGCGGTGATCACGTCGATCTGCGTCGCCTCGTCGCGCTGCGCCAGCTCCGCCACCGCTTGCCCGGCCACCAGGGCCGCCACCCCCGGGCGCGGCGCGATCCCCAGCGTCGTGGCGACACCTGGGCGACGCAGGTCGCAATCGACCAGCAGGCTGCGCCCCCCCGCCCGCGCCACGCTGCGCGCCAGCGCCACCGCGAAGAACGTCTTGCCCTCGTCCGGCAGCGCCGAGGTGATCAGCACCACCTTCGGCCGCCCGGCCACATCGGCCATCTGCAGCGCCCCGCGCACGGTGTTCACCGCCTCCACGAACGGAAGGTCGCGGTCGTCCAGCATCAGCGCGGTCGAACGCTCCCGCGCGCGCGGGATGAAGCCCAGCGCGGACAGCCCGGTCTCCTCCTCCACCTGCTCGGCGGTGCGAAACCCCGTCTCGAGCCGGTCGCGCACCAGGGCGGCAATCACCGCCACCAGGCAGGCGGCGAAGAACGACAGCACCAGCAGCTGCCGCTTGGTCGGCGGTGCCGCCGACAGCGGCACGGTCGCCGGCGAGACCATCGAGGCATCCGGCTGCTGCCCGTCGCGCTGGTTGGCGTTCTGCTCGGCGCGGTTCAGCGTTTCCGTATAGACAAGGCGCGCGGCCTCGGCCTCGCTCTCCAGCTCGCGCAGCCGGATCTCCGCCCGCCCCTGCTCGGTCACCTGACCCTGCAGCTCGCCCAGGCTCTGCCGCAGCGACGCCTCGCGCGCCCGCGCGGCGGCCACCTCGCTCATGATCGAGCCGACGATCTTGGCCACCTCGTCGTCGATGCGCGCGCGCACGTCGCGCTCCTCGGCGCGCAGCGCAACCACGGCGGGGTTCGCTTCCAGCCGGCTCTGCGCCAGGTTGGCCTGCCGCGCGCTGATCTCGGCCTGCTGCGTGCGCAGCCGCTGCACCAGCGGCGAGGCGACCACTTCCGGGATGGAATACAGGCTGCCCCGGCCGCGCTGCGCCTCACGAATCTGATCCAGGCTCACCTCGCGCTGCAACCGCGCCGCCGTCGCCTGCACGAGCTGGGTGTTGATCTGCGCCAGCTGCTGGCCCAGCACGGTCGCCCGCCGTTCGCCGGCGCCGGTACCGCTGCCGCTCGCGGTGCGGTCCTCGATCAGCCCGGCCTGCTCGCGGTAGTTCGCCACCTCGCGCTCCGCCTCGCGCAGCTTCTGCTTCAGCGGGGCGATGCGCTGGTCGAGGAAGTCGTTGGCGCGCTGGACGGCGCTGTCCTTCAGCTGCTTGTTGAAGGCGAGATAGACCTCGGCATAGGTGTTGGCGATCCGCGCCGCCAGTTCCGGGTCCTCGGTGCGCGCCTGCACCGCGATCACGTAGGAGCGGCTGTCGTTCGAAACCGTCAGCTTGTCGTTCGCCAGGATGGCGGCGGCCCCGCGCAGCTTCTCGTCCTCGGTCAGGGCGCGCGGCGGCGGCGGCGGCCGTCCGGCCAGGGCCAGCAGCGGCGCGAACTGCGCGGCCATCCCCCCGGGCGGGCGAACCAGGGCGCCGGCGAACTCCGGCTCGCGCATCAGGTCCAGCTGCCGCGCCACATCGATCGCCAGCGCCGGCGAACGCAGGATGTCCACCTGCGTCTGCACCTGCAGCAGGTCGGACTGGCTGCCGGTGACGATCGCCTGCAGGTCGGTCATCGCATTGCGCCGCGTGTCGATCAGGATCAGCGCGCGTGCGTCATAGGCCGGCACCATGCTGGCGATCTGCACCGCGGCCCCGGCCATCAGCACCACCACGATGCAGAAGATCAGCAGCCGCCGCCGCCACAGCACATCGATGATGCGAAACGGCGACACCGTCTCGGGCGCGCGCGCCTCGTTCAGGATATCGACCTGCAGGCCATCGGACGGGCGGGTCAGCGACATGCCGCCACCCTGCGCGCGCCTCTGTCCCGCCGCGCGCACTCTCGCGCGACTCTACCCGCCCCGCGCGCAATCTTGCGCGACGCAGGGTCTGCGCAAGGACGCGGGACGGCGGCGTCGCTCATGACCCGATGGTGTTCCCGTGGCGCTGGATGAACATGAAACGAGCGCAGAGGATACCGGCATTCCATGCGAAGGTCCAATGTCTGCTCCCGCATCGCGCCACCGGGGCCGAACGGCGATGCCTGCAACCAGGGGGCGAGGCACAAAATGTTGCAATGCCTCATCTCGCGGGAATAAGCCCGCAAGGCGTCGATTGCAAGACGAGCGCGCCGGGGCGACCATGGAACAGTGAAGTACCGGCGCATCACCCCTTGGAATGGACGGCCGGCCGTGCGCGCCGCCGCGCTGTTGCTCGGCCTCGCCGCCGCGCCCGCGCAGGCGCAGCTCATCGACCGCTACTTCCCTCCCGGCGTGCCCGGCTTCGGCGCCGCCGCCGGCGTCACCGTGCTGTCCCGCGCCCGCCAGGCCTACGAACCGCCCGGCGTCCGGGTCGGCGGCGTGGTGGTCCGCCCGACCCTCTCCACCGGCCTCGGCTTCACCAGCAACGCCATCGGCCAGCGCGGCGGCCGCGGCAGCGCGCTCGCGCAAACCTCCGCCAGCCTGCTCGCCGGCACCGACTGGGGCCGCCACGCCATCGGCGGCTATCTCAGCATCGACGACCAGCGCCTGCCCTCCGCCGCCAACCAGTCCGCCACCGCCTGGACCGCGGCCCTTGGCGGCACGGCCGAGATCGGCCAGCACCGCCTGGTGCTCGGCGCCGCCCATCTCGACCTGTTCCAGACCGCCCGCTCGCTCGACGGCCTGCCGATCGACCGCCCCGGCCGCTTCCGCGTGAACAACGCCCGTGCCAGCTTCGCCTGGCGCTCCGGCCGCCTGTCCGTCACCCCCGGCCTGTCGCTGAGCGACACGCGCCACGACGACGTCTTCGTCGCCGGCCGCCGCGTGGTGCAGCGCTACCGCGACCGCACCGCCATCGAGGGCAACCTCACCCTGCGCTGGGAACTCGCCCCGCTGCGCGACCTCGTGCTCGACCTGCGCGCCGTCGGCTTCGACCATGCCCGCCGCGAACCCGGCCAGCCCAGCCGCGACGCCACCACCCTCGCGCTGCTCGCCGGCATCGACTACGCCACCGACGCGGTCTGGCGCGTGCGCGCCCTGGCCGGCCTCCAGCGCCGCGCCTTCGCCGACCCCACCCTCGCCCCCGTCACCGGCCCGATGGCCGAGGCCTCGCTGACCTGGACCCCCTCCGGCCTCACCACCGTCACCGCCACCCTCTCCCGCCGCATCGAGGACGCCGCCGAACTCTCCACCGTCAGCTACACCTTCACCGGCGCCCGCCTGGCCGTGGACCACGAGCTGTTCCGCAACCTGCTGCTGGCCGGCTCGCTCGACCTGCAGCAGGCGGAGTACCAGCAGCGCGGCGGCCGCGACCGGCTGATCGGGTTCGGACTGGGCGCCACCTGGCTGATCGACCGCCGCCTGCGCGCGTCAGCCACCTGGGACTACACGACGCGCCACCGCCAGGGCGGCACGGTCGAGGAAGGCGTGGCCCTCCTGCGCCTGCGATTTGCGATGTAGGATAGGAACCATCGAATGCCGGAACAGGCGGAATGCGCATGACACGTCGCGGATGGCGAACAGGCTGGACCTTGGTGGCCCTGGTGCTGCTGGCTGCATGCAGCCGGGTGAAGGACCTGCCGCCGCTGCCGCAGGGCGCAGACGCCGCCTACCGCCTCGGCGTCAGCGACCAGGTCCGCCTGCTGACCTTCGGCGAGGACTCGCTGTCCGAAATCTTCCGCGTGAACGATGCCGGCAACATCGCCCTCCCCCTGCTCGGCCCGATCCGCGCCCAGGGCCTCACCACCGACGAACTCACGCGCGCCATCACCGCCGAACTGAGCGGCCGCGGCCTGATCCGCGACGCCAGCGTCTCGGTCGAGGTCGTGGAATACCGCCCGGTCTTCGTCCTCGGCGAGGTGAACCGTCCCGGCCAATACCCCTACCAGCCCGGCATGACGGTGCTCAGCGTCGCCGCCGTCGCCGGCGGCTTCACCTACCGCGCGGTGCAGGACCAGGCCGCGGTGGTCCGCCTCGTCGACGGCAAGCCCATCGAAGGCAAGGCCACCCCGCTGACCGTGCTGCGCCCCGGCGACGTGGTGACGATCTACGAACGGCTGTTCTGACCCGCCGACCGGCCCCTACCAGCTGAACGAGTAGCTGAGCGACAGCGCCGTGAACACCTGGTTCGGGTCGCCGCGCCCGCCCGCCACCAGCGGCGAATCGGCCGCCCCGTTCTGCAGCCGGCTGTACTCCACCACCCCCGTCAGGCTCAGCCGGCTGG
The DNA here is from genome assembly GCA_945897825.1 of Asaia bogorensis. Lineage (GTDB taxonomy): Bacteria > Pseudomonadota > Alphaproteobacteria > Acetobacterales > Acetobacteraceae > CAMDGX01. The sequence goes on from CAMDGX010000033.1 coordinate 29,958, forward strand.
TGAGCGCATAGGTCGCGAACATCGCCGCCCCCACCGACGTCACGCCGCCGCCGGGCCGATGCACCGGATAGCCGGTGCGCGCCGCCTGTTGCGCGTCGACGCCGAAATAGCGCCGCGCAAAACTCTCGTCGCCCAGGTTCAGCCGCGGCCCGAACGACAGCACCATCCCCTCGATCGGCCGCACCACCGCGTCCGCGCGCAACTCCGCCACGATGCCGTCGTGATCGCCCACGCCGCGCCGGATCTCACCGCCCAGCCGCAGGAACCCGGCCCGGTATTCCAGGAAGCCGCCAATCTCTGGCGTCAGGGCCACGTTCCCCATGCCGCGCAGCACGGCATTCGCACTTTCCTGGCGCGGGAACCGCAGCCGCACCACCGGCCCGGCCCGCCAGCCCGCCTCGTTGATGACGTTCACCCCGATCGACGGCAACCCGCCGGCGGTCGACAGGAACAGCGAGTCGCGATAGCGCACATCCACCACCGGCGCCGGTAGCGCCACCAGGCTGCGCGACCCGGCATAGTCCGGCCGCAGCGCCACCCCCATGCCCAGCGAGATGCGCAGATTGCCCTGGTGCACCGCGCCCGGCTCGGTCACCGGGTCGGGGGCGGCCACGGTCGGCGCCTGCGCCCGCCCCGGGGCGGGCGCCATGGCGGCCGCCACCATGATCAATGCCAGACCAGCCCGACGAACTCTGTGTGCCACCATGAACCCCCGATCACTCGAAGATCGGAACCCCAGGCGCGTTTTGCAATGCACAAATCCTGCAGGGCAGGCCGCACGGCGATCAATTCCGTGCGGATGCCCTATCCGTTGCCCAGCGTTCGCCGCGCCGCGGTCGCCAACCGGTCCGCCCGCTCGTTCATCGCATCCCCGGCATGCCCGCGCACCCATCGCCAGTCGATCTTGTGCGGCTTGGCCGCATCCAGAATGCGCCGCCACAGATCCATGTTCGCCACCGGATCCCCCGCCGCGTTGCGCCAGTTCTTGCGCACCCAGCCCTGGTGCCACCGCGTGATGCCGTTGCGCAGGTATTCGCTGTCGGTATGCAGCAGCACCTGGCACGGCCGCTTCAGCGACTCCAGCGCCATCGCCGCCGCCGTCAGCTCCATGCGGTTGTTGGTGGTCACGGGGTCCGCCCCGGACAGCTCGCGCTCCGCCTCCCGGAAGCGCAGGATCGCCGCCCATCCCCCCGGCCCCGGGTTCGGCTTGCACCCCCCGTCCGTCCAGATCTCGACCACCGCCTCGGTCGACTCGGACACCAGGTCAGATGCCGAGGGCATGTTCGTCCCGTGCGGTCAGGAAGAAGCGCAGTCGGCGGATGTATTCCATCGGGTCCTTGCGGGTCACCATCGCCCCGGCCGGCGTGTTGATCCAGTCGAACAGCCGGGTCAGCGCGAAGCGGATCGCCGCCCCCCGGCACAAAACGGGCAGCGCCGCCCGCTCCGCCGCCGACAGCGGCCGCACCGCCCCATACGCCCCCAGCAGCGCCCGCGCCTTGGTCACGTTGAACATGTAGTCCGGCTCGAAGCACCAGGCGTTCAGGCACACCGCGATGTCGTAGGCCAGCAGGTCCGTCGCCGCGAAGTAGAAGTCGATCAGCCCCGACAGCCGCCCTTCCAGGAAGAACACGTTGTCGGGGAACAGGTCGGCATGGATATGCCCCACCGGCAGTCCTTTCGGCCACGCCGCCAGAACCCCGCCCAGCGCCGCCTCCAGCTCGTCGCACAGCGAAGAGGTCGCGCCATCCGCCCCGGTCGCCGCCAGCGAATCCCGCGCCCGCCCCAGCAGCGGCCCCCACCCCGCCGGCCCCAGCGCATTGGCCCGCGTCGCCGCATAGCCCTCGCCGGCCAGATGCAGCCGCGCCAGCGCCTCGCCCAGCGGCGCGCAATGCTCCGGGCGCACCCGCCGCGGCCACACGCCCGGCAGAAACGTCGTCACCGCCGCATGCCGCCCGGCCAGCCGGCGCAGCGCCGCCCCGTCGCGCCCGCGCACCGGCTGCGGGCAGGTGATGCCGCGCGCCGCCAGGTGCTCCATCAGCCCCAGGAACCACGGCAGCTCGGCCGGATCCACGCGCTTCTCGTACAGCGTCAGGATGAAGTCGCCCGCCGTGGTGCGCAGGGAGAAGTTGCTGTTCTCCACCCCCTCCGCGATGCCGCGGAACGCCACGGCCGCGCCGATGTCGTATTCCTCGAGGAACGCGGCCAGCGCCTCGTCGGTCACTTCGGTATAGACGGCCATGGCGCGCTCAGCCGGCGCCCGGGCGCGGCAAGGCGGTCACTTCGCCAGCCCGGCGGGCAGCTTGAACACGACGTCCTCCTGGGTGACGACCCGCTCCTCCACCGTCAGCCGGTACCGCTCCCGCAACCGCCCCAGCAGCGCGTCCACCAGCACCTCCGGCGCCGAGGCCCCGGCGGTGATGCCGATCGTCCGCACCCCCTCCAGCATGTCCCAGTCCAGCGCCGCCGCCGTCGGCAGCAGCAGCGCCCGCCGCGCGCCCGCCCGCTCCGCCACCTCGCGCAGCCGCTGCGAATTGGACGAATTGGCGCTGCCGATCACCACCACCAGGTCCGAATCCGCCGCGATCGCCTTCACCGCCGCCTGCCGGTTGGTCGTCGCGTAGCAGATGTCCTCCCGCTTCGGCCCCTGGATCAGCGGAAACCGCGCGCGCAGCGTGGCCACGATCTCGGCGGTGTCGTCCACCGACAGCGTGGTCTGCGTCACGAAGGCCAGCTTCGCCGGATCCTCCGGCTGAACCGCCAGCGCCTCCTCCACGCTCTGTACCAGCGTCATCGCCCCCGCCGGCAACTGCCCCATGGTGCCGATCACCTCGGGATGGCCGGCATGGCCGATCATCAGGATATGGCTGCCGCCATGGCCATGGTGCCGCTCCACCTCGCGATGCACCTTCGATACCAGCGGGCAGGTCGCGTCGAGATAGGTCAGGTTCCGCCGCTCGGCCTCTGCCGGCACCGCCTTGGGCACGCCATGGGCGGAGAAAACCACCGGCGCGTCCTGCGGCACCTCGTCGAGCTCCTCCACGAACACCGCCCCCTGCGCCTCCAGTGCCTCGACCACGGTGCGGTTGTGGACGATCTCGTGGCGCACGAACACCGGCCGGCCGTGCCGGCGCAGCGCCTCCTCCACGATCCGGATCGCCCGGTCCACGCCGGCGCAGAAGCCGCGCGGGCCGGCGAGCAGCACGTTGAGCGGCGGAAGCTCCGCCGTGGCCGGCATGCCGGCGGCTGGGGTGGATTTGTGTTGCATGTTGTCCATCGGGCGGGTCGGCGCCAGTATGCCCGCGCCGCTGGCGGCAAACAATCTGCCCGCGGCGAATGCCGCTCCGATGCCCGCGGCGGAAGCCGCCCGCCGTGCCTCCCCGCCGCCGACCTGGAGTACCCGATGCCCCGCCTCGCCGCCTCCCTGCGCCGCCTCTCCGGCGCCGTCCTCGCCGCCGCCCTGCTGGCCGGCTGCGGCAGCAGCGAGCTGCAATACGCGCCCGCCTGCCCCCAGCTCTCCCTGCTGGCCGAAGGGGCGGACCTCATCCGCTTCAACGGCCCCGGCCGCGACGTGACCGACCGCGTGCTGGAGGCGCGCATTTCCGGCGTGGATGCCGCCTGCCGCAGCGGCCGCAACGGCGACGTGCTCGCCACCATCACCGTGCGCGCCGACATGGCGCGCGGCCCCGCCGCCCAGGGCCGCCGCGCGCAGGTGCCCTACTTCGTCGCGGTGATGGACGGCGAGACGATCCTTGACCGCCAGGCCTTCGTGCTCGACGGCACCTTCCCCCCCAACGTCGAGAGCATCCGCGCCGCCGGCAGCGAGCTGGAGCTGCGCTTCCCCGGCACGGCCGGCCGCGGCGCCAGCCGCTACCGGATCATCGTCAGCCTGCAACTCACCGAAGAGGAGCTCGCCCATAACCGCCGCGGCGCCCAGCGCTGACCGTCGGGGCACGCCCCGCCCCACCGCGCCCGACCGCGGGCGGTGCGGGGCGCGCGTGGTTTCTCATGTGCGAGAAACATCCCAAAATTTCGACATTTTGACACATTTTTAAACGGGTCGCGCGATATGGACGCTGGTCAGTTCCAGGGGTTCGGCAGCGTGCCCATTACCTTTACCAACACCATTTACGGCCCCGGCCGCTGGGGCGTGATCTACATGTTCCACCATCTCGGCACGGTGGACTTCGTGAGCCCCGACCGCATCGTGCTGAACGGCACGATCAGCGCGATCGGCGACGCGGTCAGCGTCATCTACAATGACGCGACCTACACCTTCACCGTCACCGGCTACGACAACGCCGGCGCCCTGGTGCTGCAGTTCGACGGCCACCTCTACGTGATCTCCAACACCGACCTCACCAAGGGCCAAGTGCTCACCCTCAACACCAACGGCCCCGCCGAATACGCCCCGCCCCCCTGCTTCGTCGAAGGCACCCGCCTCCTCACCCGCAACGGCGAAGTCCCGGTGGAGGCGCTCAAGCCCGGCGACGACGTCGTCGCCGTGCTCGCCGGCCAGCTCCTGCCGGTGATCTGGGTCGGCCGCCGCGTCGTGGACTGCACGCAGGAGGACCGCCCCGCCGAGATGTGGCCCTTCCGCGTCCGTGCCCACGCCTTCGGCCCCGGCCGGCCGCACCGCGACCTCTACCTCTCCCCCGACCACGCCGTGCATGTCGACGGCATGCTGGTGCCCATCCGCTACCTGGAGAACGGCGCCACCATCCTGCGCGAGCGCCGCGACCGCGTCGCCTACTACCATGTCGAGCTCGCCCGCCACGACATCGTGCTCAGCGAGGGCCTCGGCAGCGAAAGCTACCTCGACACCGGCAACCGCGACGATTTCGTCCGCCTGCGCCGCGCCCCCGGCGAATCCGCCGCCCAGGCCGAGGAAGCCGCCCGCCAGATCTGGGCCGACCGGGCCTGCCTGAAGCTGGTCACCGAAGGCGCCGCCCTGCGCACCGTGCGCACCAAGCTGGCTGCCCGCGCCATCGCCCTCGGCCACGCCGCCACCGACGACCCGGGCCTCGTGGTGCGCGCCGGCGGCATCGACCACCATGGCGTGTTCGATGGCGAGGCCTGGCACTTCGCCCTCGACTCGCTGTGCGACGATGCCCGCCTGGTCTCGACCGCCTTCGTCCCCGCGGTCATCGCGCCCGCCGCCGCCGACCGCCGCTGCCTCGGCGTCGCCGTCACCCGGCTGATGGCCGACGGCCGCATCGTGCCGCTGCACCACCCCGCCTTGGGCTCCGGCTGGCACCTGCCGGAGCAGGACCTGCGCTGGACCGCCGGCGACGCCGCCCTGCCGCCGGCCCAGCGCCTCTCGGTGGTGATCGCCCCGATCGGCCGCACCGCGTCGCACCCCCGCCTGGCCCCCACCACCACGTCGCACGCCGCCGTACCCGCCACGGCCCCCACGCCCCCACCGGCCACCACGGCGCTTGAACGCCAGCCGATGTTCCGCCATACAAGCGGTGTTCGGATCAGTCCGGGCGGAAGAGAGCGGCCATGGGGCGCAGCAATGCCCTTCATACCGCCGCCGAAGGCGCAACCGGCCCCCGGAAACGCTCAGGCACCCAAGACCGCCCGGAGGCACGGACCTCTGGAAAGCCGGCCAGCATCCCTGGCCGCACCGACGGAGTAAGGCCGCGGCCCCCTTCGGGGCCCTGTCCGAATCTCTCAGGTCCCGCAGACAGAGGGGGGTCGCAATCCACCGGCATATCGCCGGCGGGCGACCTGTGTGCGGAGCGACCCAATGACCGACGACACCCTGCTGACAACGCCGCTGGACGCCCTGCACCGCGAGCTGGGGGGCAAGATGGTCCCCTTCGCCGGCTACTCCATGCCCGTCCAATACCCCGCCGGCATCCTCACCGAGCACCTGCATTGCCGGGAGAAGGCCGCCCTGTTCGACGTCTCGCACATGGGCCAGGCCAGCATCCGCGGCCCCGGCGCCGCCGCCGCCCTTGAACTGCTGGTGCCCGGCGACATGCAGGGCCTCGCCCCCTGGCGCCAGAAATACACCCTGCTCACCATGGAGCACGGCGGCATCATGGACGACCTGATGGTCGCCAACCTGGGTGACGACCACCTGTTCCTGGTCGTGAACGCCAGCCGCAAGCACATCGACCTGCCGCACATCGCCGCCCACCTTCCCGACGGCCTGCGCCTCGAACCCCACGAGGACCGCGCGCTCCTCGCCCTCCAGGGCCCCGCCGCCGCCGCCGTCATGGCCACCCTGGCCCCCGAGCTCGCCGCCCTGCCCTTCATGGGCGTCGCCGCCGTCACCCTGGCCGGCGCCGCCTGCCTCGCCAGCCGCTCCGGCTACACCGGCGAGGACGGCTTCGAGATCTCCATCCCCGCCGACGACGCCGAGGAGGTCGCCCGCCTCCTCCTCGCCCAGCCCGGCGTGATGCCCGCGGGCCTCGGCGCCCGCGATTCCCTGCGCCTGGAGGCCGGCCTCTGCCTCTATGGCAACGACATCGACGAAACCACCAACCCCGTCGAAGCCGCCCTGATGTGGACCATCCCCAAGCGCCGCCGCGCCGAGGCCAGCTTCATCGGCGCCGCCCCGATCCTCGCCGCCCTCGCCGCCGGCCCCGCCCGCAAGCGCGTCGGCATCCTGCCCGAGGGCCGCGCCCCCGCCCGCGGCCACACCCCCATCACCGACGCCGCCGGCACCCCGCTCGGCGAAATCACCTCCGGCGGCTTCGGCCCCAGCTTGGGCGCCCCCTGCGCCATGGGCTACGTCCGCACCGACCTGTCCGCCCCCGGCACCGCTCTTTCGCTCATGGTCCGCGGCAAGCCCCTGCCCGCCCACGTCGCCGCCACCCCCTTCGTGCCGCACCGCTACGTGCGCTGAGCCCAACCACACCCATCTGTCCATCGTTACCCAAGGGAATCCCGACATGACCACCGTGCGCTACACCAAGGAACACGAATGGGTGCGGCTCGAAGGCGGCGTTGCCGTCGTGGGCATCACCGAGCACGCCCAGGACGCCCTCGGCGACGTGGTCTTCGTCGAACTCCCCGAGCCCGGCCGCGAAGTCGACGAAGGCGAGGCCATCGCCGTCGTCGAGAGCGTCAAGGCCGCCTCGGACGTCTACGCCCCGCTCGCCGGCCGCATCACCGAATCCAACCAGGCCATCGTCGAAGACCCCGGCCTGGTGAACCGCGACAGCGCCGGCGAAGGCTGGTTCTTCAAGATGGCCCTCGCCGACGAAGCCGCCTTCAACGCCCTGCTCGACGAAGCCGCCTACAAGGCCTTCCTGGAGACCCTGTGATGAGCGAAGCCCTCAAGGAACTCGCCGCCCTCGAGGCCAGCGACAGCTTCGTCGCCCGCCACATCGCCCCCACCGAGGTCGAGATCGCCGCCATGCTCAAGGCGGTCGGCGTCGCCAGCCTCTCCGAGATGGCCGCCCGCACCGTGCCGGCCGCCATCCGCATGCAGCAGGCGATGAACCTCCCCGAGGCCATCGACGAAGCCGCCTCGCTGGCCGAACTGCGCGGCCTCGCCGCCCGCAACACCGGCGAGAAATCCCTGATCGGCGCCGGCTACCACGGCACCATCACGCCGCCGGTCATCCTGCGCAACATCCTCGAGAACCCCGGCTGGTACACCGCCTACACCCCCTACCAGGCCGAGATCGCCCAGGGCCGCCTCGAAGCCCTGGTCAACTTCCAGACCATGATCACCGAGCTCTCCGGCATGGAGATCGCCAACGCCTCCCTGCTCGACGAAGCCACCGCCGCCGCCGAAGCCATGGCCATGGCCCACGCGCTCTCCAAGGCCAAGTCGGACACCATCGCCATCGCCACCGACGTCCACCCGCAAACCCGCGCCGTGCTGAAAACCCGCGCTTGGCCGCTCGGCATCACCCTGGTCGATGTCGCACCGGGCGACGCGGTCGGCATTGCCGCCGCCAAGCCCTTCGCCGTCGTCCTGCAATATCCCGGTACGTGCGGCCAGGTCCGCGACCTCTCCGGCGAGATCCAGGCCGCCCACAGCGCCGGCGCGCTCGCCATCGTCGCCGCCGACCCGCTCTCCCTCACGCTGCTCACCTCCCCCGGCGAAATGGGGGCGGACATCGTCGTCGGCTCGGCCCAGCGCTTCGGCGTCCCCATGGGCTTCGGCGGCCCGCATGCCGGCTACATGGCGACCAAGGACACCTTCAAGCGCGCCATGCCCGGCCGCCTCGTCGGCGTCTCCGTCGACGCCGCCGGCACCCCCGCCATGCGCCTCGCGCTGCAAACCCGCGAGCAGCACATCCGCCGCGAAAAGGCGACCTCCAACATCTGCACCGCCCAGGTCCTCCTGGCGGTCATGGCCGGCATGTACGCCGTCTGGCACGGCCCCGAAGGCCTCAAGCGCATCGCCCGCCGCGTCAACCTCCAGGCCCGCCTCCTCGCCGCCGCCGCCACCCAGGCCGGCATGAAGCTGCGCCACGCCGCCTACTTCGACACCATCGCCATCGAGGCCGGCAGCCGTGCCGACACCCTCATGGAATCCGCCGTGAAGGCCGGCTTCAACCTCCGCCGCCTCGACGCCACCGGCGTCTCCATCACGCTCGACGAAACCGTCACCCGCGACGAACTCGCCCGCCTCGCCCTCATCCTCGGCGGCGAGCTGAAATCCGCCCCCGCCTCCATCCCCGACGCCCTGGCCCGCACCTCGCCCTACCTCCAGGCCGCCGTCTTCAACACCCACCACGCCGAGCACGAGATGCTGCGCTACCTCAAGCGCCTCGAGGACAAGGACGTGGCGCTCAATCGCTCCATGATCCCGCTCGGCTCCTGCACCATGAAGCTGAACGCCACCGCGGAAATGATCCCCGTCACCTGGCCCGGCTTCGCCGACATCCACCCCTTCGCCCCCGCCAGCCAGACGAAGGGCTACAAGGAGATGATCGACCGCCTCTGCGACTGGCTGAAGGTGGCCACCGGTTTCGCCGGCGTCTCCATCCAGCCCAACGCCGGCAGCCAGGGCGAATACGCCGGCCTCCTCGCCATCCGCGCCTGGCACGAATCCCGCGGCGACCACCGACGTGATATCTGCCTGATCCCCTCCAGCGCCCATGGCACGAATCCGGCGTCAGCCGCCATGGCCGGCTATCGCGTGGTGGTGACCGCCTGCGACAAGGACGGCAACATCGACATGGCCGACCTCGCCGCCAAGGCCGCCCAGCACGCGGACAAGCTGGCCGCCCTGATGATCACCTACCCCTCAACCCACGGCGTCTTCGAAACCACCATCTCGGACATCTGCCAGCTCATCCACAGCCACGGCGGCCAGGTCTACATGGACGGCGCCAACATGAACGCCCAGGTCGGCCTCACCTCCCCCGGCCGCATCGGCGCCGATGTCTGCCACCTCAACCTGCACAAGACCTTCTGCATCCCGCACGGCGGCGGCGGCCCCGGCGTCGGCCCGGTCTGCGTCGCCGAACACCTCGTGCCCTTCCTGCCCAACCACCCGATGCGCGAGGACGCCGGCCCCGCCACCAGCTACGGCCCCGTCTCCGCCGCCCCCTACGGCAGCGCGCTCATCCTGCCCATCTCCTACGCCTATATCCGCATGATGGGCGGCGCCGGCCTCACCCGCGCCACCGAGGTCGCGATCCTGAACGCCAACTACATCGCCACCCGCCTGCGCCCGCACTACCCGATCCTCTACGTCGGCGCCTCCGGCATGGTCGCCCATGAGTGCATCATCGACTGCCGCGGCTTCGGCGCCGTCAGCGGCATCCAGGTCGAGGACATCGCCAAGCGCCTGCAGGACTACGGCTACCACGCCCCCACCATGTCCTGGCCCGTCGCCGGCACGCTGATGATCGAGCCCACCGAAAGCGAATCCAAGGCCGAGCTGGACCGCTTCTGCGACGCCATGATCGCCATCCGCGGCGAAATCACCGACATCGAGAAAGGCATCCTCGACAAGTCAGACAACCCGCTGAAAAACGCCCCCCACACCGCCCGCGAAGTGGTCGCCGAAACCTGGTCCCACGCCTACTCCCGCGAGCGCGCCGCCTACCCGCTCCCCTACGTCGCCGCGTCGAAATACTGGCCTCCGGTCAAGCGCGTCGACAACGTCTACGGCGACCGAAACCTCGTCTGCACCTGCGCACCACTGGAAGCCTACGCGCAGGCGGCGGAATAGAAGCGAAGGCAAGGCCAGGGGCGCTGCCCCTGGACCCCGCCAAGACAGGCCAAAGCCTGCCGGATATTCAATCTCCATCATGCCTTGAATGAGTAAGGTCCAGGGGCTTGGACACCGCTTTACCGAACATCATTGTCTGACCCGTAGGAGTTGAGCCTCCCGTTCGGCCCAGGACGCGAGACATGGAGCCCGGACACAACCTGCGCCACCGCCTCATGCCAGTTGCCCGGCACTGGCTGCTGCACGTGGTTCAGGGATGGGTACCAGGGCGAGTCTGTTCGGTTGAGTAGCCAGGGCCATTCGGCGGCATGGTCGAGCAGCAGGAAGGTGCGGCGGCCCGGGGCACCCGCGAGGTAGGTAACGGCGGTGTCCACCGTGACGACGGGATCGAGCGAGGCGATGATGCGGGCAAGGCGGCGAATGCGTTGAGCGGGATCGGCGGTGTTTGCAGTAGCGGGGCAAATTCGGGCAGCAGGCGGGGGTGCAGATCCGGGACGTCGAGGCGGTGCTCGTAGTCGGCCCATCCCTCGGGGAAGCGGCCGGCGAGCAGGTGAGCCATGCCACGGTGATACGGCGCGCGGGCGGGAGCCGGGCTGCGCCGGGCGCCTCGGTGAAGGCGGCCACGGCGTCGTATGGGCAATGCGCATCGACCAGCGCCTTGCCCAGGCCTTACCTGCCATCCTTGAGGGAAGGGCCGGCGCCGAATGACCTGCTGGAAGTGATGTAGCGTCGGGGCGCTGTCCCGTTGTTGCAGCAAGGCGGCACCGAGCAGCAGGAGACGACGCGGGACCGGTGGCCACTGCGCGGGGCATAGAGAGCGTCGTGGCCATGCCAGTCCTGGCCCGGGGGCAGGACGTGGGCAAACTTCCAGAACTGCTGCAGCGTTGCAACGTGCAGCGTGCCAGCCGAGGCCACCAGCCCCATGCTGTGTTCCAGCATGCGCTCGAAGACGGAGAGCCGGCCATCAGGCCGCAGACCGAGCAGGAAAGGCTTGCCGGCCTGGTAGGTCGTGACAGCGAGGCTGAGCCGGTGCTCGGCGAGGAAGTTGGGCAGGCGGCCCGCCGGCCCGGCATACAACCAGTGGCAGGAAATCCGCAAAAGACTGCAGTTCAACGCGATATGTTGCGCACACTATCGTTCTTTTGCCATAGTTGGACCGGCACCGTTCTTGCCATGCCCCCTGCCGTCGGCGGATTTATGCCAGATCACTGCGGGGGCCAACCGGGAGAGTGGCGCATGGCCGTCGCACCGATCGACCTTGCGGCCATTGCGCTGGGCACTGGCGGGTTCGTGATCCATGGGCAGGACGCACATGACGGGTCCGGCTGGTCGGTCGCCTCCGCGGGGGATGTAAATGGCGACGGGTTCGACGACCTGATCATCGGTGCGCGCTACGGCGATGCGGCCGGCAATGCAAAGACGGATGCCGGGGACAGCTACGTGGTGTTCGGCACGTCCGGCGGGTTCGGCGCTGCGATCGACCTTGCCTCCTTTACCACCGGCACCGGCGGCTTCGTGATCCATGGGCAGGACGCCAGCGACCTGTCCGGCTGGTCGGTCGCCTCTGCGGGGGACGTGAACGGCGATGGGTTCGATGACCTCATCATCGGCGCGCGGTGGGGTGACGCGGCCGGCAACGCGAAGGACCGCGCCGGGGACAGCTACGTGATGTTCGGCAAGTCCGGTGGTTTCGGTGCTGCGATCAGCCTCGCCACCATCGCTACCGGCACCGGCGGGTTCGTGATCCATGGGCAGGATCCAATTGACCAGTCCGGTATCTCGGTTGCCTCTGCGGGGGACGTGAACGGCGACGGGTTCGACGACCTGATCATTGGGGCGCCGAGTGGCAGCGCGGCCGGCAACGCGAAGAGCGGTGCCGGTGACAGCTACGTGGTGTTCGGCAAGTCCGGTGGGTTCAACGCTGCGATCGATCTCTCCAGCGTCGCCGCCGGGTCCGGTGGCTTCGTGATCCATGGGCAGGACGCATTTGGCTACTCCGGCAGGTCGGTCGCCTCCGCGGGGGACGTGAACGGCGACGGGTTCGACGACCTGATCATCGGCGCGTATTTCGGCGATGCGGCCGGCAACGCGAAGACGAATGCCGGGGACAGCTATGTGATCTTCGGCAAGTCCGGCGGGTTCGGCGCTGCGATCGACCTCTCCAGCGTCGCCGCCGGCTCCGGTGGCTTCGTGATCCATGGGCAGGATGCGAATGACTGGTCCGGCAGGTCAGTCGCCTCCGCGGGGGACGTGAACGGCGACGGGTTTGACGACCTGATCATCGGCGCGCGCCAGGGCGATGCGGCCGGCAACGCGAAGACGAACGCCGGGGACAGCTACGTCGTGTTTGGCCAGGCCGGCGGGTTCGGCGCTGCGATCGACCTCGTCACCGTGGCCGCCGGCACAGGCGGGTTCGTGATCCATGGGCAGGATGGGGGCGACCAGTCCGGCTGGTCGGTCGCCTCTGCGGGGGATGTGAACGGCGACGGGTTTGACGACCTGATCATCGGGGCGCCGTCTGGTGACGCGGCCGGCAACGCAAAGTCGGTTGCTGGGGACAGCTACGTGGTGTTCGGCAAGTCCGGCGGGTTCGGCGCTGCGATTGACCTTGCCACCATCGCCGCCGGCACCGGCGGCTTCGTCATCCATGGGCAGGACGCAAGTGACCAGTCCGGCCTCTCGGTCGCCTCTGCGGGGGACGTGAACGGCGATGGGTTTGACGACCTGATCATCGGTGCGCGCTACGGCGATGCGGCCGGCAACGCGAAGACGGATGCCGGGGACAGCTACGTGATCTTCGGCCAGGACTTCCTATCCACCGTCACCCAT